>JASIGD010000035.1 GCA_030045295.1 Streptosporangiaceae bacterium | reverse complement strand
TCGATCATCGCGACGTCGGAGCTGGCGTCCGCGGTGGTGAAGGTACGCCCCGAGCTCAGCTTGCCGGAGCTGAGCGGGCCGAGTTCGCCCGCGGTCAGGTCCACGCCCTCGACGCCGAAGCTGTTGCTGTTGAAGCTCGCGCGGAAGTTCTGGAATCCGGAGCTGCCTGAGCCGCCCCCGGAGCCGCCGCCGAAGGGGCCTCCGCCCCCGCCGCTGCCGCTGCCGCCGCCGCTGCCGCCGTTGAAGTTGATGGCGGGCATGGTGCCGCTGATCGTCCGGTCGGTGAGGGTCAGCCCGCCGGCCGCCGCGGCGACGTCCTGCAGGCCGGCGACCGTGTTGACCGACGACCCGTCGATCGAGGCGAGCGTGGCCGTGTTGCTGAGCGTGCTGTCGTTGATCTTGGTGCCGGCCGCGGGCCGCTTGGTGGTCCCGGTCCTGAACCCGATACCGAACGAGCCGGGCGTGAACGACCCGGCGGTCGGGGTCTTGGTCACGGTCACGTCAGTGCCCACGCCGTACAGCGCGTGCAGCACCGTGCCCTGGGCGTTCTTGACGCCGTTGGCGGCCGACGTCACCGTGATGACCAGCCCGACGCCGAGCGCGAGGCCGAGCGCGATGAACACGGCCTGGCGCATCCGCCCCAGTAGCTCGCGCCGCAAATAGGTGAAAAACATTTCCGCACTCCTGTCGGCTGCGCGGCAGACCGCACGCGTAGCACGCCCTTTGTCTGTAGCCAGCGCGATCGCTGGGTTGGCAAATGTGGCCCTGTCTCCGCATAGATGGCGGCGCGGCCCGATCCCGGGAGCGGACGCCGCGCCACCTCAGAGCATGGCTGCGTTACCTGAACAACCGCTGAGCGGAACCTGCGGGATTACCCCGATCTCCGGGTGGAGTCTTTAGCCGGAAAGGCGCCGTCAGGCGCCGCGAACCGCCCTGATCGACTCGCGCAGCGAGCCCATGGTGGCGAGCACGGCCGACGGCTCGTACCCGCAGTGCGCCATGCAGTTGGCGCACCGGGGATCCTTGCCCCGCCCGTAGGCGTCCCAGTCCGTGGTCTCGATGAGCTCCTTGTAGGTCTTCACGTACCCGTCGGACATCAGGTAGCACGGCCGCTGCCAGCCGAACAGCGAATAGGAAGGAATTCCCCACGCGGTGCAGCCGAAGTCCGTCTTCCCCTCGAGGAAGTCCAGGAACAGCGGCGTGTGGTTGAGCCGCCACTTCTTACGCCGCCCGTCGGCGAACGCCTTGCGGAACAGCTCGCGGGTCTCGGTCACGCCGAGGAAATGCTCCTGATCCGGTGCCTTCTCGTACGCGTACGCGGGCGAGATCTGCATTTCGTCGATGCCGAGGTCGTCGTTCAGGTAATTCAGCACGTCGATGATGGTCTGCGGGGTGTCGGTGTTGAAGAACGTGGTGTTCGTATTCACCTTGAACCCGCGCGACTTCGCGAGCTTGATCGCGGCGACCGCCTCGTCGAAGACGCCTTCCTTGCAGACCGATTCGTCGTGCCGGTCGCGGAGCCCGTCGATGTGCACCACCCAGGCGAAATACGGCGAGGGCTTGAACTTGTGCAGTTTCTTCGGCATCAGCAGCGCGTTCGTGCACAGGAACACAAACTTCTTGCGCTTGATCAGCTCGGCGACGATCACGTCGATCTGCGGGTGCATCAGCGGTTCGCCGCCGGCGATGGACACCATCGGCGCGCCGGATTCCTCGATCGCGGCCAGGGCCTGCTCGACCGGCATCCGCTGCTTGAGGATGTCGTGCGGATGCTGGATCTTGCCGCAGCCCGCGCACTTGAGGTTGCACGCGAACAGCGGCTCGAGCTCCACGAGCAGCGGGAACTTCTTAGTACCAGCCAGCTTCTGGCGCAGCAGGTAGGACCCGACGCGCAGGGACTGACGCAGTGGCATGGGCATTATTGCCTTACCTCCTTGGGCAGGCCGAACCGGATTGATTCCGTGGTCGTGGTTCGCTCGGATACGGACAACGGGCCGAGGCCGGCCAGCGCGGAGATGATCTCGTTCACCACCGCGGGAGGCGCGGAGGCACCGGCCGTCAGCCCGATGACCTGCGCCCCGGCCAGCCAGCCGAGTTGGATGTCCTCGGCGCCGTCGATCAGGTGCGCTGGGGTGCCGGCGCGCTCGCAGGTCTCCACGAGCCGGACCGAGTTCGACGAGTTCGCCGACCCCGCGACGAGCACGAGGTCGGATTCGGCGGCCACCGCCCGCACGGCGGCCTGCCGGTTGGTGGTCGCGTAGCAGATGTCGTCGCTGCCGGGCGCGCGGACCGAAGCGAAGCGTTCCCGCAGCGCGGCGGAGACCTCGGCCGCCTCGTCGACCGACAGCGTGGTCTGCATCAGGTAGGCGACGCGCTCGGCGTCGCGCGGACGGAGCGCGGCCACGTCATCTACCGTCTGCACCAGCACCGTCGAGTCGGGCGCCTCGCCCAGCGTGCCCTCGACCTCCTCGTGGCCGGCGTGGCCGATCAGCGCCACCGTGTACCCGTCGGCGGCGAACCGCCGGGCTTCCGCGTGCACCTTGGACACCAGCGGGCAGGTCGCGTCGAT
>JASIGD010000321.1 GCA_030045295.1 Streptosporangiaceae bacterium | reverse complement strand
CCCAGGTCCCGCCGGCCCAGGTCCCGCCGACCCAGGTCCGGCCGGGCCAGATCTGGCCGACCCAGATCCCGCCCAGCCAGCCCCACCGGAGCCGACCCCAGCAGGTCCGACCGCAGCCCAGCCGACCCCAGCCCAGCCGACCCCAGCCCAGCCGACCCCAGCAGGTCCGACCGCAGCAGATCCGGCCCCGGCCGGGCAAGCGGCACTGCGCCGTAACCGCCCTGTGCCCGCGTGATCACGGCCGCCCTCGTCACGGAGACCACCGTAAAGCCGCCCACTGACATTCTCGCCGCAGGCGCGCCGGACCGGTGCGCGCACGAATGTACGTTGGCTACCTACAAAATTGACGCGCACCTGCTGTACCCCATCGTCGTGGACAGTTACCTCGTAAATCCCGAGGGTTTCTGTCCACGATCTTGAGAGTCGGCCTTCCCAGGCGCGCGGGACCGCGCGCGCCGGACCACGCGCCGGGTCCCGCCTCCCCGTCCGTCTTCGCCCGGCTTCGCCCTTCCCGTTCCGAAAATGTCAGTGGGCGTCGTTACCGTGTATCTGTCCATTCACGGAATGCGCAGGAGGCGTCATGACGATTGATTGCGGCCGCTGCGAGATGCGCGGTATAGGGTGCCGCGATTGCGCCATTGCTGTCATCGAAACACGAAACGTAACGGGCTACCTGCCAGACGCGGAGCTACGCGCGCTCGGCGTTCTCGCGGATGCGGGCCTGGTGCCCCCGGTGCGGCTGACGATAGCGGGTACGAGCACCCGGCCAGGGTCGCAGACCCGGACTTCTACGGCTTTTCCCGACATCAGGGCCTGGTGATCATACCGCGGCGAGGCCCTTCCCGCCGGTAAATCGCGACACCGTAATGCAGTAGTTGGAATTGCCTGAATCGGTTGAACCGCCCTATTGCCCTTCACTACGCTTGCCCCAAATGTTGCCCGGCCAGTAACCGAGGTCAAGGACCTGGATGAACACGCAAAGGCCCGTGGCGTGACGAGGAGCGTGGTAGGTACGTGGGTGCGCGGCTATCGGGGAGTAAGTCCTGGTTTCGCCGCGGTCTCGCGATCGCGACCGGGATGATCGCGGTCGGCGCGCTCGTGGGTTTCGCTTCCCGCGCTGGCGCCTCTCCGCAACCGACCGTGGCTCAGGTCCAGGCCCGGGTCGACCAGCTCACTACCCAGTTCGACAAGGTGACCGAGCAGCTCGACCAGGTCAGCCAGCAGCTTTCCGCCGCGCAGACGCGGCTGGGCCAAGTTCGCGCGGATGTCGGCCATGCGAACGCCGAGTACCAGGCGGAGCTCCTCACCACAGAACGGATGGCTGCCGCCACGTTCGAAGACGCTGGGGCGACATCGGTCGCAGGCGTGCTCACCTCGGGTAATGCCTCGGTGGTCCTCCAGGAGGGCGCGCTGCTGGACGATATGTCCGGCAGCCAGAACTACGAAACACAGGAGCTTCACACTGCCGCCAGCCGGCTGGTCAGCGTCCAGCAGGAACTCCAGCGCACCGACGACGGGATCGCGGTACTCGACACCCAGCTCACGGACCACAAGAATTCCCTGAAGAAACTCATCGCCACCGAGCAGGGGACGCTGGACAGCCTGACGCTACCGGAGCAGCAAACGGTGGAAGGCAACTCAATCGGCGCGAACGGTAGCAGCGCGCCGATTACCTACACCGGGCCGACGACTACCCAGGCCGACAAGGCCGTCGCGTTCGTGTACGACCAGCTCGGCTGCCCCTACGTCTACGGCGGGACCGGCCCGTGCAACCTGGGGTACGACTGCTCCGGGCTGATGCAGGCCGCGTGGGCGGCTGCGGGCGTGGCTATTCCGCGGGACACCTACGAGGATTGGGCCTCGCTGCCGCACATTCCTGTCGGCGATATCGAACCCGGCGACATCCTGATTTACAACGACGAGGGACACGCGGCCATGTACGTGGGCGACGGTTACATCATCGATGCGCCGCAGACGGGAATGGACGTGGAGAGAATCCCCATGAGCACTCCCTGGTACGCCGACAGCCTCGACGGAGTACTGAGCCCGTAACCCACGGCGGTGGTATCCGGCGGCAGGAGGCGCGCAGGCTGACCGTGGTACGGTGCTGGGCCTGATCAGCCACAACGCGGGCTTATCTCCTTGGCGGAGCGGTGCCGTCTGCCCTGTTCGCCTTGGCCTGCCTCGGTTCGGGTGCCTGAAGGGCCAGGTTCGGCGCGGACACCCGGGCGTCCCGTACACTCGTGCGGTGCGCCGTACGCTGATCGTCACCAACGACTTCCCGCCACGTCAAGGCGGTATTCAGTCGTTCGTGCACGGGCTGGCCACCCGGCTGCCGCAGGGCGCGGTGACCGTGTACGCGCCGGCCTGGGAGGGCGCGGGCGAGTTCGACGCGCGGCAGCCCTTCCCGGTGATCCGCCATCCGACGTCGCTCATGCTCCCGGTGCCCGCGGTCTCCCGCCGCGCCGCGGCCATCGCCCGGGAGCACGGCTGCGACGCGGTCCTGTTCGGCGCGGCGGCGCCGCTCGGGCTGATCACGCCCGCGCTACGCCGGGCCGGCGTCACCAGGGCCGTCGCGCTGACCCATGGCCACGAGGCAGGCTGGGCGGCGCTGCCGGGCGCTCGCAGCTTGCTCCGCCGCATCGGCGACGAGGTGGACGTGGTGACGTACCTCGGTGAGTACTTCAGGGTACGGCTGGCCCGCGCCTTGTCCCCGGAGGCGGCGAAACGGATGGTCCGTCTGGCCCCCGGCGTCGACATGACGTTCTTCCGCCGCCCCGCGGGCGGCGAGGCCGTCAGGGCACGGCTGGGCCTGGCGGGCCGGCCGGTCGTAGCCTGCGTCTCCCGGATGGTGCGGCGCAAGGGGCAGGACACCCTGATCCGGGCCTGGCCGCAGGTGCGGGCCGCGGTGAGTGACGCGGTGCTCCTCCTGGTCGGCGACGGCCCCTACGCCAGCGGCCTGCGGCGCCTGGCGCGCCGGCTCGGCGTCAGCGACGCGGTCCTGTTCGCCGGGTCGGTCCCGTGGCCCGAACTCCCGTCCTACTACGACGCCGCGGACGTGTTCGCTATGCCGTGCCGGACGCGGCGGGGCGGGCTCGACGTGGAGGGCCTCGGCATCGTCTACCTGGAAGCGTCGGCGACCAGCCTGCCGGTGATCGGCGGCACGTCCGGCGGGGCGCCAGACGCCATACTCGACGGCGAGTCCGGCTACGTAGTCAGCGACGCCGCCGGCACCGCGGCGCGGGTCGTCGAGCTGCTGACCGATCCCGGCAAGGCGCGGGCCATGGGCGAGAAGGGCCTGGCGTGGGTGGACCGGGAATGGCGCTGGGAGCTCGCCGCCGCGCGCCTGACCGCGATCCTGGCCGGCCAGGCCGGCTCACCCAGCTAGGCCCGGCTAAGACCGGATAAGCCCCGATCAGGCCCGACTAAGCCCCGATCAGGCCCGGCTGGGACCGGCTAAGACCGGATAAGCCCGGCTAAGCCCCGATCAGGCCCGGCTAAGACCCCTCTCAGCAGGCAAAATAGGGATTTCCTCCGATGCGGCAACGCGGGCCTTACCGCGAGACTCGATAGTGACCGGGAATCGAGGAGGAACGATGGACCACCACGTGACGCAGGGCACAAGCGCTCCGCTGGCTCGGATCGGCCGGCGCATCACCGCCATCCTCGCTGAGTGCAACTACGCCCAGTTCCGGATGACCAGTCTGCGGAACACCCCCGGCGGGTACCCGAACGAGCGGAACTAGGCGCCTGGGCCGAGTTCCGCTGCCGGAACTCGAGTCAGCTGAGGCTCAGCAGCCGCGGCCGGCGGACAACGGCCGGCCGCGGCTAGGAGTACAGCGCGTCTATCTCGGCTGCGAAGTCCTTCTGCAGCACGCTCCTGCGGATGCCCAGCTTGACGCTGAGCTGACCGCTCTCTTGAGTGAAGTCCACGTCAAGGATCCGGAAGCGCCTGATGGATTCGGCCCTGGAGACCGCCTGGTTGGCGTCATCGACCGCGGCCTGCACGGCGCCGATAAGGTCCGGATCGTCGCGCAGCGACGCGATCGTCGCGTCGGCCGGCTTGCCGTGCCGCTCCTTCCATGGCCCGAGCGCCTCAGCGTCCAGCGTGATCAGCGCCGCGACGTACGGCTTGCCGTCCCCGACGACCATGGCCTGGCTGATCAGGGCGTGGCTGCGCAGCCTGTCCTCTAGCACCGCGGGGGCAACGTTCTTGCCGCCGGCGGTGACGATGAGCTCCTTCTTCCGCCCGGTGATGGTCAAGAATCCCTCGTCGTCGAGCTCGCCGATGTCGCCGGTGCGGAACCAGCCGTCCTCGGCGAAGGTTTCCTTGGTCGCCGTCTCGTTGTGCCAGTAGCCGGGGAAGACGATCGGCCCGTGGATCAAGATCTCGCCGTCCTCGGCGATCCTGATCGCGACTCCCGGCAACGGCTGGCCGACGGTGCCGATCTTGTTCCGGTCCGGCTGGTTGACCGTGGCGGCGGCCGTCGTCTCGGTCAGGCCGTACCCCTGCAGTACCGTGACGCCGACGCCGCGGAAGAAATGGCAGAGCCGCTCGGTCAGCGCGGCGCCGCCGGAGACGGCATAATCGGCCCGCCCGCCCAGCGCGGCCCGCAGCTTGGCGTAGACCAGCCGGTCGAACAGCGCGTGCTGTATCCGCAGGCCGAACCCCGGGCTTCCGGGCGAGTCGAGCGCCTCGCTGTAGGTGATCGCGGTCCGCGCCGCGCGGCCGAAGATGGCTCCCTTCCGTTCGCTGATGGCCTTCTGCTCCGCTGTGTTGTACACCTTCTCGAACACCCTGGGCACGGCGAGGACGAATGTCGGCCGGAACGAGGCCAGGGCGGGCAGCAGTCCGCTTATGTCCCCGCAGTGCCCGAGCACCACTCCGGCTTCAATGCAGCCCACCTCGATGATCCTGGCGAAGACGTGCGCCAGCGGCAGGAAGAGCAGCGTGCTCGGTTCCGGCGTCTCGGTCAGGGCTGCCAGCGGGCCCAGGAAGGCGTTGCGCACGGCGGCCAGCAGGTTCTGGTGAGTGAGTTCGCAGCCCTTGGGCCGTCCCGTGGTACCCGAGGTGTAGATGACAGTAGCCGGGTCGGAAGCCTTGGCCATCCCCGCGCGCTCGGTGATAACCTCGTCGCCGACCGCCGCGCCCGTCTCGATCAGGCCGCTCAGCGAGTCCGGCGCGATCCGCCAGACGTGCTCGAGCGCCGGTACCTGGTCACGGAATCCGTCGATGCCCTCTTCAAAGCTGGCCGTCTCGACGAAACAGGCACGCGCCCCCGAGTCGCTGAGGATCCACTCGGCCTGCTCGGCCGAGGACGTCTCGTAGACCGGCACGGTTATCGCGCCGGCCGACCAGATCGCGTAGTCGATCAGCGTCCACTCGTAGGACGTGTGCGACATGAGCGCGACTCGGTCACCGGCCTGGATCCCGACGGCGACCAGGCCCTTGGCCAGCGCGACGACCTCGCCGGCGAACTGGCTCGCGGTCACGTCGGCCCACTCCCCGGAAGGTCCTGGCCGGCGCATGATCACCGCCTGCGGCTGCTCGTCCGCCCGGCGGAAGACGGCGTTGGTGAGATTGGCGGTCACCGGGATCTCTGCCAGGGCCGGAATGCTGAATTCGCGCACGGCATCTCCCGTGGGGTAGCTACTTGGCAACACAAGCTTAAAGCGCCGGCCATTTCCTATTTACAGTCACGCCAGCCATCTCGATTCCGGGCCGGCCTTACGGTGGTGACATGCGAGTTCACGTGGTGAGCGACGTGCACGGACGCGCGGACGCGCTGGTCGGCGCCGCGCGCGGCGCCGACGCGCTGATCTGCCTGGGAGACCTGCTGTTGTTCCTCGACTACGCCGATTACGGCCAGGGCATCTTCGCCGACCTGTTCGGCACCGAGGCCGCGCGCGTGTACGTCGAACTGCGCACCGCGAGGAGATTCGACGAAGCCAGGGAACTGTCGACCCGCCTGCTGGCCCAGAAGTCCGAGAGCCCTGCGATCTTGTTCGAGGCCGCGATGGCCAGGCAATACGCCGAGCTGTTCGGCGCTCTCCCCGAGCCCGCCTACCTGACGTACGGCAACGTCGACGTCCCCAGAATGTGGCAGAGGTACATCAAACCAGGGCACCACGTCCTCGATGGCGGCACGGTGGAACTGGACGGATGGAGATTCGGTTTTGTCGGCGGCGGGCTGAAGTCGGCGTACCGGACGCCGAATGAGATGACCGAGGAGGAGTTCCGGGCCAAGATCGAGGCGGTGGGCGAGGTGGATGTGCTGTGCACGCACATCCCGCCCGCCGTGCCCGAACTCCTTTATGACACCGTGGCCAGGCGTCTGGAGAAGGGGAGCGTGGCGCTTCTCGAGGCGATCCGGGCGACCCGGCCGAGGTACTCGATCTTCGGGCACGTACACCAGCCGCTGGCCCGCAGGACCAGGATCGGCGTCACGGAATGCCTGAACGTGGGGCATTTCCGCGCCACCGGCGCTCCCTTTGTGCTGCAGTGGTAGCGGTACCATCAAGGGTAGGAGGCGTCAGGTGTCCGAATCCCGAGATGAAGGCCAGCCTGGAGGCGACGGCCAGCCGCGAAACAGCGGCCAGCCAGGAAACGATAGGGGCCAGCCGAGAAGCGATAGCGGCCAGTCGAGAACCAACGGCCGGCCCGGCGGCGGTAGCCAGCCGCGCCGTGCCAGCGACCCCATCGCTGATTTCCAGCGCTGGCTGATGCGCGCAGGCGCGCGCAGCATGGCCAACCAGGTGGCCGACCAGGTCAAGAGGACGGTTGGCCAGGAAAAGCGCGACTACGGCGACGTGTGGGACAAGGCCACCAACGAGGCACCACCCGACGAGCCGCCGGAGTGCCAGTGGTGCCCGATCTGCCAGGCGGCCCGCGCGGCGCGCGTCTCAGGTCCCGGCCTCGGCGCCCGCCTCGCCGACGCGGGCGGAGTCTTCGCGTCCGTGCTGCAGGAGGCTTTCTCAGCCTTCGAGCAGGCTATGAAAGATCAAAACCGTTCTTCCGAACGGAAGGTGGTATCACCTCCGTCCTCGGTAATACCTTCACCATCGGCGCCACCTCCACCGCCGGCGCCACCGCCAACATCTGAGCCGGATCAGGACGACGAGGGCCAGTGACCCTCGCCATCGGCGTTGATGTCGGTGGCACCAAGGTCGCCGCGGGGGTCGTCGACTCCAGCGGCCAGATCATCGCGAAGCTGAAGCGGTCCACGCCGGCCGCCAGCCCGCCGCGGACCGAGCAGGCGATCGCCGACATGGTGACCGAACTTCTCGCCGCCTACGAGGTCACGGCCATCGGGCTCGGTGCCGCGGGGTTCGTCGACGCCGAACGCTCGACCATGCTGTTCGCGCCGAACCTCGCCTGGCGCGACGAGCCGCTGCAGCAGCGGGTAGAAGAGCGGGTCGGCCGTGCGGTGGTGGTGGAAAACGACGCGAACGCCTCGGCCTGGGCCGAGGCGCGGTTCGGTGCCGCTCGCGGCTACCGCGACGTGATGCTAGTAGCGGTCGGAACGGGGATCGGAGCCGCCATCATCATCGGCGGCGAGCTCTATCGCGGCCGCTGGGGTATCGCCGGTGAACCCGGACATGTCCGGGTGGTACCGGACGGGAGGCTCTGCGGCTGCGGGAACCGGGGCTGCTGGGAGCAGTACGCCAGCGGCAGCGCCCTGGTCGCCGAGGCACGCGAGTTCGCCAGGCGCACGCCGGAGGGCGCTATCCGCCTGCTGCAACTGGGCGGCGGATCGCCCGAGGGCATCTGCGGCCCGGAGATCACCCGCGCGGCCGCCGAAGGCGATCCGGCCGCGCTCCGCTGTTTCCAGACCGTGGGCGGCTGGCTGGGCCAGGGGCTCGCCGACCTGGCCGCGATCCTTGACCCGGCCTGCTTCGTGATCGGCGGCGGCGTGTCCGAGGCTGGTGACCTGCTGCTCGACCCCGCGCGCGCGGCCTTTGAGCGGGCCCTGACCGGGCGCGGCCACCGGCCGTTCGCGGAGATCAGAGTCGCTGAGCTGGGTGAGAACGCGGGCATCGTCGGCGCCGCCGGCCTGGCCCGGGAGGCCAGCCGGGTGGCCGTCCCTCAGGTCCCCGCCCCTCAGACCACCGCGCCGTCGTCGCCGTCGTCCGGATCCCCGGAGCCAGGTTCGTTCATGCGCAGCACGAGTATGGCGAAGCCAGCCACAAACGCGGCGACCGCGCAGAATGCCGCGAGTCCGGGCACTGACCAGCCCGCGGCGGTGGCTACGACCAAGTAGCCGGGTCCGCCGAAAAGCGCTGCCCAGGCGCCTTTGGTCAGCGGGTCCAGCCTGGGCAGCGGCGGCGGAGCAGGCGGCACGAAATGCTCGTCGTCGTCCGCCGGCGTCCCGCGGGCCGGGGTCCCGCCCGCCGCAGGTCCCCGGATCAGCCGAGGGACCAGTGTCAGGTCCGGATCACGCGCCCCGGGTAGCCGGCCACCGCGAAACCCGTCCCGTCCTCCGTCCGCCCCGGGCTCCCCATTCAGCCCGTCAGGCCCGCGCAGCCCTTCGTCCTTGCGGCCTGCGTCGGCTTCGCGCAGAGCAGGCTCCTCTTCAGCCCCAAGTATCCCATCAGACCTATATGCTCCTCTTGTACCTTCAGTCTCGTGGGTCTCATGAGGTACCCGCGGTCCCCGGGCCTGCGGCATGTCCTCGCGCTCGGGCCAGGGGACCGGCTGCTGCGCGCTCGAGGGCGTGTCGAACTGCGCGACAAGATCACGCCATGCTGCGTCCTCGTCGCGTTCCCTGTCCTCGGTGTTATCCCAGTCCGCCACGTCCCACCGCTACCCGGATCGAAGCCTGCCTCCACGATAGCCGTCCCCGGTCCGGTGCCGGGAGCCTAAGTCAGCGTCTAACCGGCGTGATCGCGGACGAATTTCACGCTGCCCTCGAAGATGGCCTCGGCGTCGTTGTCGAGCGTCGCGACGTGATAGCTGTCGGCGCATTCGCGCACCGTGATCTGGTCCCTGGGCAAGCCTGCGAGCAGCACCTTCATGCTCGCGGGCCCGACCACATGGTCCACCGTGCTGCGGTAGACAAGCACCGGCTGGGAGACATCAGCCAGGTGCGCGGCCGTGACCTTCCAGAGCTTGGGCAGGGTGGCGGCCGCGCGAACCGGTACCCGCTCGTACGCCACTTCGCTGGCGCCCGGCTTCTTGATGTCGCTCGCGACACCGGGCAATGTCCGCAGCACGTGCTTGAGCACGGGAGCGACCAGGAACAGCTTGGTATCGGGAGCTAGCGACGGGTTGACGAGCACGAGGCCGCGCACCGCCTGGCCGTGTACTTCGGCCAGGCGCAATGCGAGGCAACCGCCCATGGAAAGACCGAACACGAAGGTCTGCTCGCACCGGCTCGCCAGCGCGCCGAATGCGCGGTCTACTTCGGCGTACCAGTCTTGCCAGCCGGTCCGCGCCATGTCCTGCCAGGTCGTGCCGTGCCCGGGGAGCCTGGGCAGGCTGACCGTGAAGCCCTGCTCGGCCACGTATTCTGCCCACGGTCGCAGCGTCTGCGGACTGCCGGTAAACCCGTGACACAGCAGCACGCCAACCGGGCCGCCCGCGTGCTCGAACGGCTCCGCGCCCGGCAGCAACGAGCCTGGAAGCGATGGTGACATGCCGTCAACGCCCTTCATGCCAATCGATGCTGTTCTTGCAGTTCAAATAATTAAACAGGCAAAACTCCGCTGAGCTTCACCCCGGCTTGGCATCCAGCGGCAATCTGGTCTCGTAAGAGCCGGGAGCCGCGCAAGGCGCGGGCGCGCCCGGCACCCGATGCAGGGCCGCCGGGCACGCCACAAGGACATGGCCCGTTGACATTCCCGGCACGGCGCGCGAGACCTCGGGGTCAAGATCGCCTGCGCTTACCCCGAGCGCTATGACCAGCCGACTAGCTTAGCTGCGGGCGGACACCCTCAGGGCTGGTATCCGTCGGCCATCCAATCCCGGAAGAGCTGGATTTTTTCGGGCGACCATGAAGGCTCGCCGCTGCTACTGGGGGGCATTACCCCGGCGCTGACCTTGTCCAGGACGTTCTGAGCGTGGGTTGGATCGCGCATATAGTCGAAGTCATCCAGCGAGACGCCCGAGCTCCTCATGTGCGCCACGTCCATGTCGGTGAACAAGGGCTTGATGTCTACCGCGAAGCTAACCGCCATCAGCCGACTCCCATCTGTGTTTGGTTGGACGCAAGGTCGCCTTCCCTAGATTGCCACCGGTGGCGGAAGGCGGGCGCCTTAGTTTTACCTCCGGCTCCTGCCGCATCCATCCGAGCGGGCGTCTCGCCGACTATGGTTGGTGCCATGCGAGTGGGAGTCCTTACCGGCGGCGGTGACTGCCCCGGGTTGAACGCGGTTATCCGCGCCGTAGTCCGCAAGGGCGTACAAGAATACGGCCTTGAGTTCGTCGGGTTCCGCGACGGGTGGCGCGGGCCGCTCGAGGGCGACACCATGCCCCTGGACGTCCAGGCGGTGCGGGGCATCCTGCCGCGCGGCGGCACGATCCTCGGGTCATCCCGCACCAACCCGCTGAAGAGCACGGGCGGCAGCCGCAACGGCGTCGAGCGGATCAAGGACAACCTGGCCGGCCTCGGCGTCGACGCGCTGGTCGTGATCGGCGGCGAGGACACGCTCGGCGTGGCCACCAAGCTGGGCGAGCAGGGCGTCCCGGTCGTCGGGGTGCCGAAGACTATCGACAACGACCTCGGTGCCACCGACTACACCTTCGGGTTCGACACCGCCGTGAACATCGCCATGGAGGCGATTGACAGGCTGCACACGACGGCGGAAAGCCACCACCGGGCGCTGATCGTGGAGGTAATGGGTCGGCACGCCGGCTGGATCGCGCTGCACGCGGGGCTCGCGGGCGGCGCGAACGTGATTCTCATTCCCGAGCGGCCGTTCGACATCGAGCGGGTCTGCGCCTACGTACAGCACCGGTTCCAGACCAGGTTCGCGCCGATCGTGGTGGTCGCCGAGGGCGCGCACCCGATAAGCGAGGAGCTCGCCACCTCGGCCGAGCAGCTTGACCAGTTCGGGCACGTACGGCTCGGCGGAGTGGGACAACTGCTGGCCGACGAGATCGAGAAGCGCACCGGCAAGGAAGCCCGCTGCACGGTGCTCGGTCACATCCAGCGCGGGGGGACGCCGACAGCGTTCGACCGGGTCCTTGCGACCAGGTTCGGCGTGCACGCGGTCCAGGCGGTGCACGAGGAGGCGTTCGGGGTGATGGTCGCGCTGCGCGGCACCGACATCATCCGCGTGCCCCTCGCCGAAGCGACCAGCCAGCTCAAGCTCGTTCCCCCGCAGCGCTACGCCGAGGCCGAAGTCTTCTTCGGCTGAGGCGAGCCGCCAGCGGCGTCCAGGCGGCGAGGCGCGCAGCGTCCGGCGCGGGTGACCACCGTCCGTTCGGATGGAAAGATCTTTGATTGCGGCTTGGCGGAACGGCCGCCCGTGTGCTTATACTCGTCTACGAGTACTTGGAAGCGAGGACTCTATTACGAGGACTCGGAGACGAGGTGGTCGGCATGGCGAGGCGACGCAAGGTCAGTAACCTGCTGGCGTTGCCGCTGCTCACGCTGCTGACGGAGCGGCCGATGTACCCGTACGAGATGGCGTCGAAGCTGCGGGAGCGCGGCAAGGATAACTCCATCAAGATCAACTGGGGATCGTTCTACACGGTCGTGCAGAACCTGGAGAAGTACGGCTTCATCGAGGCCGTTGAGGTGGCCCGGGAGGGCAGGCAGCCGGAGCGGACCACCTACCAGATCACCGACGAGGGCCGTCGTGAGCTGAGCGACTGGATGCGGGAACTGCTCAGCGTGCCGGAGCGGGAGTACACCAGCTTCGAGGCGGCCCTCGGCGACTGTGCCATCCTGCCGCCCGACGAGCTGATCGACCTGCTGCGGCAACGGCTGGCCGCGCTGGAGAAGGCGAACGGCCAGTTCCTCGCTGAGCTGGAAACGCTGCGCGCTCAGATCCCCCGGCTCTTCCTCATCGAATCGGAGTATTACCTGACGCTGCGCCAGGCCGAGGAGGAGTGGGTGCGCGGGCTGCTGAAGGAGTTCAGTGACGGCACGTTCGCCGGCCTGGATGCTTGGCGGCACTTCCACGCCACGGGCGAGGTTCCTGACGAAGTCATGGCGCTCATCGCCCAGCAAGGAGGCACGACACCAGACACCTGATCAAACGGCCCCGGCCTGGTGCGGCAACACCAGGACCGGGGCCGCCAACCTCAAGCCGATCCCGCGAGCGTGCGGAACCCGAGGTCCCAGCGTCAAGAGTAGCCGGGTTTCTCCTCGCGGGCCGGATCGTCGCGATCCGTAACCGTAGGAGATGAAAGTGAGTTCGACCGACGATGCCATCGAGGCATGTCAGCTAGTCAAGACCTACGCTACCCACGGCAAGAAGCACGCCATCCGGGCGCTGGACGGGCTCGACATCAGCGTCCCGCGGGGCATGATCTTCGGCCTGCTCGGCCCGAACGGAGCGGGCAAGACGACCACGGTCAAGATCCTCACCTCACTGGCCAGGCCCGACGAAGGTTCGGCCCGCGTCGAGGGCATCGACGTGCTCGCCCGGCCCGGCCAGGTCCGGCGCGTGATCGGCGTCGTCGCGCAACGATCCGGCGCCGACCCGATGGCCACGGGCCGGGAGAACCTGGTCCTCCAGGGCCGCCTGTACGGGCTGCGCGGCCGTTCGGCGCGCGCCCGCGCAGATGAGCTGCTCGATCACTTCGGGCTGGCCGGGACGGCGGGCCGGCTCGTGAAGACCTACTCCGGCGGCATGCAGCGTCGGCTGGACGTAGCGCTGGGCCTGGTGCACCGGCCCGCGGTGCTGTTCCTGGACGAGCCGACCACCGGCCTGGACCCGGAGTCCAGGGCCGCCATGTGGCAGGAGATCGCGCGGCTGGCAGGAAAGAAGGGCGAAGGCGAGGTGGGTGGGATGACCGTGCTGCTGACCACGCACTACCTCGAGGAAGCGGACCGGCTGGCGGGTCAGCTCGCGATCGTGGACCGTGGTCGGGTCGTCGCATCCGGCACGCCGGACCGGCTCAAGGGCGAGCTGCGCGGCGACGTCGTGCAGGTGGAACTGCCCGCCGACGCAGACGCGAGCCTGGTCCGCGGCGTGCTGGCCAGCGTGCCGGAGGTCCGGGAGGTGGTCATCGCCGGGCGCGACGTGTCGGCCCGCAGCGACGATGGCGCGGCCGCGGTGCCGGTCGTGCTCGCGGCGCTGCAGCGGGCCGGGGTGTCCGCGGCCTCGGTGGCCGTGGCCAGGCCGTCGCTGGACGACGTGTACCTGCGGCACACCGGTCGCCGGTACAGCGAGTCAGGGACGCCGCATCGTGGCGGAGAAGACGACGAGCTCGAAGTAGTGGAGGCGAGCAGGTAATGGCTACCGCGCAACTCAGGCTCGCGCCGTCAGGCGAGGCCCAGGTCGATCCCGGGCGGTCCAGCACCGTGCCGTTCGGCACCACGCTGCTGCACACCTGGTACCTGACGGGCCGCAAGCTGCACGCCCTGGTCCGGCAGCCGTGGGTGCTCGCGTTCAGCGTGGTGCAGCCGGTGGTCTGGCTGTTCCTGTTCGGCCAGCTGTTCCACCGGGTCATCGACATTCCGGGCTTTGCCTTCGGCGGCACGTACCTGGCCTACCTGGTGCCCGGCGTGATCGCGATGAACGCCATGTCCAACAACATGTGGGCGGGCATGACGATGATCGAGGAGATCGAGCGGGGCACGCTGAACAGGTTCCTGGTCTCGCCGGCCAGCCGGATCGGGATCATGAACGCCACCGTGGCCGAGCAGGCGGTGAGCACGACCGTGCAGTCGCTGATCATCGTGGCGCTCGGCCTGGCCGGCGGGGCGCGCTACCGCGGCGGCGTCGCCGGGGTGGCCGTGCTGGTGGCGGCGTCGATCCTGGTCGGCGTGGTGTTCGGCGCGCTGTCCAACTCCGTCGGCATGCTGCTGCGCTCACGTGAGGCCATCATCGGCGTGTACACGTTCTTCATGCTGCCGCTGATGTTCCTGTCCTCGGCGTTCATACCGACCAGCCTGATGCCGGGCTGGATGCAGGCCATCGCCTCGCGCAACCCGCTCAACTGGGTGGTGCAGATCGGGCGGTCCGCGCTGTCGGCCCAGCCCGACTGGAGCGCGATCGCGGTGCGCTGCGGCGGCCTGCTCGTCCTGGCCGTGGCGTGCGTTGCTGTGTCGGTCGTTACCTTCCGCTCGTATCAGAAGAACGTCTGAGGTGCCGGCCAGTACGGCGGGTCCTGCGGGGGCTCCGCCGTGCTGGCCTTCAGGCGATAATTACCTTATCTACAGCTGATGATCGGAAACTCGACAGCTTTTGATGATGTTTTCCTTAGTTTCAGCTGAGGTCCGGGGCCGATCCTCAAAGCAACACAGCACGGGGAAACGCGCACCGAGGGCCACGTCAATGGGCGCCGTCCATGACGTGGCAGCGGCTGCAGGGCCTGAGCGCCTGCTATGGCGTCCGCCGTGAGCAGTGCCGGACGACCGGCGGACAACGAGGTTGAGGCATTCGATGACGGCTGACCAAGGCGAACCCCCGCGGGTTCACTCGCGCCCCTGGAGGACGGACAGAACCCAGGGGAGCCTGCAGATGACGCTCCCGGTCGCGGACCGGGCGGTGCGGCTGGCACGCGACGCTACCCGCGACGCGCTGGCCAGCTGGCGGCTGGCGCACGTGGAGGAGAACGCCGTCCTGCTCGTCTCGGAGCTGGTCACCAACGCCGTCAGGCACGCCGGAGGCACCTACGCGATCGCGCTGGACCTGGAAGCCGCGGGCACCTGGCTGCGGATCGAGGTCCAGGACGCCGACCGGCGCTGGCCGCGGCCGCGCATCCCAGCCAGCTTTGACGAGTCCGGTTTCGGGTTCGTGCTCGTCGATGCGCTGGCCGCCAAGTGGGGCGTGCGCGAGACCGCAACGGGCAAAGCCGTATGGGCCGAACTGGACACGCGGCAGCCGGGCAAGCCGCGGCCCCGGCCAGGCAAGACGCAGCCGCGGGCAGGCTGGACCGTGGGCATGTTCTGCCCTGAGCCTCTACGCGGCTGGTCCGGCCGTCCTGAGCGCGCCAGGACGAGGCGATCCGCGTGGGCAGGCCCGCGGTAAGACCGCGGCTTCCAGTTCGGGCGCCACGTCCTCCGCAGCCGGGGGCGGCGCGGCATCGCTTCGCATGGTCCGGATGTCGCGGGGGACAAGCGCCAGCGCGGACGCGACGATGATCGCGGCCGCGGC
Organism: Streptosporangiaceae bacterium; assembly: GCA_030045295.1. The sequence continues at coordinate 3,531 of JASIGD010000321.1, read as the reverse complement.
CGCGTACTGCGCGGAGGAGACCCCGATCGCGGCGGCGAGCGGACCGGCGATCAGGGCACCGGCGGGCATGGCCATGACCGAGCCGAGCGCGTCGTAAGACGACACCCGGGCCAGCTTGTCCGGCGGGATCTTCCGGGCCAGTGCCACCGTCCATTGCACCATCATCATCTCGACGAATACGCCGAGGCTGAACGACGCGGCGCACACAGCGGGCAGCGGCAGGACCATCGCCAGCGAGAGCGGGGAGATGGCTACCGCGGCCCCGGTGAGCACCACGAACAGCATGGGTCGGCCAGGCGTGAACCGCAGTGACACCAGGCCCCCCGCGATCAGGCCCAGCGAGTCGGCCGCGGTGATCGCGCCCCAGGCGGCGGCGCCGCCGAGATGTTCCCTGGCCACCACCGGGCCGAGCACCGAGAAAGCCCCGTACCAGGCCATCATCACGATGCAGAACTGGGCGACGATCACCCACAGCCAGGTGTGCGAGCGGAACTCCGACCAGCCCTCGCGCAGTTCGGTGAGCATGCCCGGCGCCGCCGCGGCCTCGCTCTTGGCGGCTTCTCCCGTGCCGGGCCGTACGGGTTCCCGCGCTCCCCGGATGGACAGCAGCAGCGGCACCGTGGCGAGCATGCCGATACCGCACAGCGCCAGCGCCCAACCCGGTCCTGCCGCCGCGACCAGCAGGCCGGCGACGGCCGCGCCGGACATCTGACCGGTATTCATCGCCAGCCGGCTGATCGCGCTCGCTTCCTGCAGCATGCCGCGGGGGACAAGGCGGGGGAGCAGCGCCTGGGAGGCGGGGTAGAAGATCGCTATCCCGGTCCCGGTCAGCGCCTCCAGCCCGAGCATCGCCCACAACGGCGGCCGTCCGGTCAGCACGAGTACGCCGAAGGTTCCCTCGCCCAGCGCCATCAGCAGGTTGGCGGCGACGATAACCCGCTGCGGCGGGAACCTGTCGGCTGCGACGCCGCCGATGAGCGCGAAGACCAGCGACGGCGCGATCTGGGCGGCGAGCACGTAGGACAGGTCAGTCGCCGAGTTCGTGGCCTTGAGCACCGCGAACGAGACGCCAACCATGGAGAACCCGATCGACGCCGGCGCGATCAGCCGGTCGGCGAGCAGCAGCCGGAAATCCCGGATCGCCAGCACGGGGAACCGGCGGGCGAGGCCACCCCGTGACATCGGCTCGATCCTTTCTGATGGGCGCCGGCCAGTCCGGCCGGCCATCCTGGCCGTCTGACGGTAACCAGCGCCACGGCTGAGGGGCAAGTTGTTTTCCCAGCTAGCATCGTTTCCGGCTCGTCATGCCGGGCCGGGCACCTAGCCGGCGAGCGGACCTGCTGGTCAGGACAGCTGGTCGATCCGGGTCCATACACCCGGCGGGTGATCCTCGCGCGGCAGCCAGAGCATCGGCTGCCTGCCCTCGTACTTCGCCTGGAACCCCGGATCTCCAGGATACCGGCCCCTCCGGTCCGGCCAGACCACCTGGAGGCAAGCCGGCCTGACGTAGCCGTAGTACCGGTCCGACACGGCGAACAGGCTGGTCGTCCGCCAGCTCGCGTGGACAGGGCGGACGGCGAGCGAGCACGGGCAGATCCCGTCGAGCTGGTCTCCGGCTTGGATCGGCGCGCGGCTGGCGATGCGGTCTCCCACCGAGTTCAAGATGATCGTCATGTGCTCGACAGGAAGACCGAACAAGGTCAGTTCCGGGCCCTGATGACTCAGCCACAGGCCGATGGTGTACGCCCAGGGCGGCGCGATCTCGTCGCCGAGCACGGCCGATACCGACCAGCCGACGGCACGGATGTCATCGGCGACGGCCTGCATGCAGGCTTGGGGATCGAGCTCGATCCCCTCGGCCAGCGCGTCACATTCCACGCACCGGCACCGCTGCTGCGAGGGGTTGGCGCGGCGTCTCCGTGATGGGTTCATACCGCCCACATTACGAGGGGGGTATGACATTTTCGGGGGTGCGGCGAGGGGTCAGCAGGCGGCGGCCTCAGGCCCGGCTAACCAGCCTCTGCCGGTTCATCTGGATCAATATGGTGCTCGCGGAGCCGGGCCTCCAGGCGCGCCAGGCGAGCGCGCAGCAGGGCGATCTCATCGGGTCCTGCGGCGCCTTCGCCCGTCTGGGCGCCGTCACCGGGCACGGTGCCCTCAGCGGGCTCCGGGCCCGTCTCGTCGGTCCCGGCTCCGTTCTGGTGGCCGTCACCTGAGTCGGCGTGAACCTCCTGTACTACGCGCGCCCGCTCCGAAAGCAGCTCCTTTTCCGCGTCGCGCAGGACCGCGGCCCGCTTGAAATCCTGGACGTCGACGGCGGCTTGCTTGTCCTGGCGGACCTTGGCGATGCGCTCGTCGAGGCTGCGCAGCTCGTCCGGCCCTTCTCGGGTGATCCCGAGGTGCTGCTCGATCGCGCTCAGGCGCTCGTCGATCGTGTCCAGCAGGGCCTGGATCTCCTCTCGCTGCCGGAACACGGTCTGGCGCTGCTCCGGATCCTCCGGTTCGCGGACGCCGTCGGTCCGTTCCGGATGATCGTGCAGCTCCTGGGTCACCCGTTCACGTAGCTCGTTCAGGTCCACGCCCAGCTTGTCCAGCATCTGAACGGCCACGCCGTCGCCTTGGTGGATGAGCCCCAGCAGAAGGTGGCCCGTACCGATGTAGTTGTCGCTGAGCTGCCGACTCTCCCGCAGTGACAGTTCCAGTGACTTCTTGGCGCGTTTCGTGAACGGGATGTGCCCGGATCGCGGCTGCTTGCCCCGGCCGACGATCGCCTCGAGTTCTTGCCGCGCGGCATCCAGGGTGACGTTCACCGCGGCCAGCGCCTTGGCGGCCGTGCCCGCGCCCTCGCACAGCAGGCCCAGCAGGAGGTGCTCGGTCCCGATGTGGTTGTGGTTGAACGCACGGGCCTCCTCCTGGGCGAGGACGACGACTCGTCGTGACTGGTTGTTGAACAGCTCGAACATCACGGCCTCCGATTCAGTCGCCCGGACCGGGAGCCAGCGGGAGTTCCCTCAGCCGCGCCTCGACCACCGCCAGCCGGGCGGCGAGGGACCTGAGCCGGTCCGCCAGGTCGGTGCCGCTCGCCCCGCCCAGCGCCGCGCCGGCCAGGGCGGCCCCGGCCGAAGCGGGCTCCTGGCCCTGGTATCCGTGCAGCAGCTGGATCACCTGCTGGCGGACCCGGTTCAGGTCGGCGCCCAGCTTCACCAGCACCTGCGCGGCCACCCCGTCGCCCTCGCGGATCAGGCCGAGCAGGATGTGCTCGGTGCCGATGTAGTTGTGGCCGAGCTGCAGCGCCTCCCGCAGCGACAGCTCGAGCACCTTCTTGGCCCGCGGCGTGAACGGGATGTGCCCGGACGGCGCCTGCTGGCCCTGGCCGATGATCTCCTCGACCTGCTGCCGCACCGCGTCCAGGCTGATGCCCAGCGACTCCAGCGCCTTGGCCGCGACACCTTCGCCCTCGTGGATGAGGCCGAGCAGGATGTGCTCGGTGCCGATGTAGTTGTGATTGAGCATCCTGGCTTCTTCTTGGGC
>JASIGD010000320.1 GCA_030045295.1 Streptosporangiaceae bacterium | reverse complement strand
TCCCTCGATAAGCCCTCTCGATGCGGCCTGAGCGCCCGGAGCCGGTACGCTAGCTGCGTTCCGGTCGCTGCCCGCAGCGGCCGTGACCCAGGGCGCATAGCTCAGTGGTAGAGCACTCGCCTTACAAGCGAGGGGTTCGTAGGTTCAAGTCCTACTGCGCCCACCAGGTTATCCCAGCTAGATGGAGATTCTGCCAGCTAGCAACCTTCCGGTGTCCTCCCGGTAAGAGCCAGACCAAGAGCCAAGCGGCTACCGTTGGAGTTATGGCGGAACCTCGGCCTCGGCGCGGCCATGGCGAGGAGCCGTTCTCTCGCCTCTTGCCGGGTGCGGCGTAGACATAGATGCGCATCTAGGTCATCGACGTCGAAGTTCAGGTGCATCTCCATGGAGGAGGCCGGGTCGGGCCAGGCCGGCGAGGTAAAGCCCAGTAATGAACCTAGCTTCCCCACGATGAACGTCCCCTGACCACGACGTTTCTCCAAAAGCCCCTCGCGCACCAGCATTTCAATCGCAGAACGCACAGTGTTCCTGGAAACAACGCCGGAGAGCTTTCCATACTTATCTTGCAAGTTCTTTTCGGGTGGCAGCTGAGCACCAGGCCGCATCTTCCCGGCTTCTATCTTGGAGCGCAGATCCGCGGCGATCAGCAAGTACGTAGGAACAGCCATATCACGGCTCCTCTTCGTTGCACCAACACTACCGAAAGTATGTCTCGGTCACGCAAAGCCGCCAGCAAGCCGATCACCTGGCCCCAGACGATGCCTTATGGCCGCCTGGCCACTTGCCCTTGGCTACGCTTGGCCACCCGGCTCGGGTCAAAGTGGCGCGGTACTGGCCGGCGGCGATCTGATACTGCTGCCCGGTAAGCGGAACGCCGCCAGAGCCGCGCGGCAGCTGACCGAGAGTTGTCACGCCCATCCCTTACGACGGCTCTCTGTTCTAGGGTCCTAAGTCCTCTGGGAGCGCTAGCTCGCGGGCTCGGGTGACCGCTTGGACCTCCGTTCATCTGAGTACCGGGCGCGGATTCCGCTCAGGCGTTTCATCCGTTTGGGTCATGTGATCGTCGCTGGCCAGGATTCTGTTGATTCCGAACGGCCGGTGGTGCGACGGTCCGGCTACCGGACTCGGGCCCAGCAGCCTCCAGTCATCAGGCCCCGTGGCTCGGCCGAGGGTCAGCCCGCCGGGTCGTGCCAGGTGTCCCGGCCGGGTTGGTGAGCAGGATGGCATAGGCCGGCTGGGGGCTGCCCGCCGGGACCAGCTCGCCGGTCAACCCCATCGCCGCGATCTGTAGCGGTTCCGGCCGGCGCTTCCGGCTGCTGCGCGGGTCATGACGGGTCCGCTCGCAGCGGGCCGGGGGCGGAAGCGGGCCGGGACGAACCCCGCCCGGCGTCCGCAAGTTCGGTCGGCGCAGCCCGGCGTCGGGTGACGAAGAAGGACAGCAGCGCCATCGCGGCAGCGACGACGGCGGCGAAGCCGAAGATCGCCGACAGGCTGACGCCGCCGTCTTGGAGCGGGCCGACGCCAAACGCGGCGATGCCGTAGCCGAGCTGGTAGAAGGCGATGACGCCGCCGGCCATCGCCGCGGAGATCGCGGTCAGGTCTTCCTCACCGAAGCTGATCGTCAGCGGCAGCAGCGCCGAGCAGCCCAGGCCCGCCAGCGCGAACACCGCGATCCCGGCCGCCGCGTGCGGGCGGGTCAGGGCGCCGATCCCGAGGAAGGTGCCGACCAGGACGAACGGCAGGATGCAGTACGTGACCCGCGCGGGCAGCCACCGGCTGATCGCGGCGAACAGCACCCGCCCGACGGTGACCATGGCCCAGAACGCGGCCAGCGCCAGCGAGGCCTGGGTGGCGGACGCGCCCAGCCGGGTGGTCATGTCCAGCTGCGACCAGTTGCCGTTCATCGTCTCGCAGATGCCGTAGCAGACGGCGAACGCCGCGTACAGCCAGAACCGGGCCGGGATGCCTCGCCGCGGCCCGCGGGCGGCGCCGACCCGGGCGCCAGCCCGAAGCGGCAGCCGGACACTGACCAGGAGCAGCCCGACCAGCAAGACTGTCGACACGATCGGAAGGCCCCACCAGAAGCCCAGACCGACGAAGATGGCCACCAGCACTGGCGCCAGCGCCGTGCCTAGTCCGAGCAGCGCGTTCAGCACCAGGACGGAGCGGTCCACGCTGTCCGGGTTGAACTCCGAGGTGTAGGTGTTCAGCACCGGGACGGTCAGCCCGAACCCGGCCCCGAGGAAAGCCGTCGCGACCAGCAGCAGCGGGTATGCGGCCGCTTGATTGGTCTTGACCAGCGTGCTGGTCAGAAGCAGCACCATAGACACGGTGCTGCAGGCCAGGCCGAGCAGGTACACCCTCTTGGCGGTGATCCGACGGGCCATCTCGGCGCCGAGCAGCGAGGCGGCGATGGCCAGCGCCACTTGCGGCAGGAACATCGCCCCGTACTGGGAGCTAGACAGCCCGTACTCGCTCTTGGACGTGAAGATGGTGCTGGCCGCCGGGAACGTGACCAGGACGATGCCCTGAACCAGCCCGGCTGCATTCACCACCGTCCGTTCAGTTTTCGAGGCCATCGTCACCCCTAGCTCATCGATCCGGCGGGCAGTGCTGTCGGCTAAGCCGTTCCCGGGCCGTGGTCGAGCTGGCGGTCCAGGTTGACCGCGGCGCTGATCAGCGACAGGTGGCTGAAGGCCTGCGGGGAATTCCCGAGCTGCTCGCCGGTGGCACCGATCTCCTCGGAGAACAGGCCCAGGTGGTTGGCGTAGGTGAACATCTTCTCAAACACCAGCCGGGCGTCATCGAGCCGCCCGGCCCGGGCCAGGGCGTCGGCGTACCAGAACGTGCACAGCGAGAACGTGCCCTCATCACCGCGCAGCCCGTCCGGTGAGGCGGCCGGGTTGTACCGGTCGACCAGGCCTGGAACCGGCCGTAGGTGAAGTTCTTCTGGCCGCCGCGGGTCTCCCAGATCCCTCGTCGGGCTCGTCCCGGTGCCCGCACAGCCAGTCGATGATGCTCGCCAGCGAGGCCCAGCCCTGGTGGCCGGCCTGCACCCCGGATGCGTCGGCCAGGAAGATCGCGTCGGCGC
>JASIGD010000319.1 GCA_030045295.1 Streptosporangiaceae bacterium | reverse complement strand
GGTCTCGGCGCGGCGTCCGGTTACCACGTAGCGGACCGGCCGCATCGGGGCCGAGACCGGCGTCACGGCTCGCCCAGCTGGTCTTGTTCGGCGCGCAACGCCGTTACTTCCTCGGTCAGGTCGATGCCGACGGGGCACCACACGATGCACCGGCCGCAGCCGACGCAGCCGGACGAGCCGAACTGGTCCTGCCAGCTGCCGAGCTTGTGGGTCAGCCACTGCCGGTACCTGCTCTTGGCCGACTTCCGGACGCCGCCGCCGTGCAGGTAGGAGAAGTCAAGATCGAAGCAGGAATCCCAGCGTTCCCAGCGCTCGGCGTGATCACCGGTCAGGTCGGTGGTGTCCTCGATCGCGGTGCAGAAACACGTCGGGCAGGCCATGGTGCAGTTGCCGCAGGTGAGGCACCGGGCGGCCACGTCGTCCCAGCGGGCCGCCTGATGGCTGCCGGCCATCAGCTCTCGCAGGTCGCCGGTCTCCATCTGGCGACCCATCCGGCCCGCGGCCGCCTGGACGGCTGACCGGGCCCTGCGCACGGTGGCCTCGCCGGCCGGCTCGCTCGGCACCTGCTCCAGGACGCCGGCGCCGCGCGCGGAACCGACGTCGACCAGGAAGCGGTGGCCGCCCTCGCCCACCATCTCGGTGAGGGCCAGGTCGTAACCCTGGTCGGCGCCTGGCCCGGCGCCCATGGACGCGCAGAAGCACGTCTCGCCCGGCTCGGTGCAGTTCACCGCGACGATGAACAGCCGGGCGCGGCGCGCCGCGTACCGCGAACCCGGCTGCGCTAGCACCCGGTCCTGGATCGCGATCGCGCGCAGGTCACAGGGCCGGACGCCGATAAAGGCATACGACGGCGGCTCGGCCTCACCCGTCTCGTCGGACAGTTCGAAACCCCCGCCAGGGGTCCGCACCGCCGACCAGAGCCGCTCCCGCGGCCGGTGCAGGAACTGCTTCCAGCTCTGCGGCCCGGCCGAGTGGCCGAACGCGGCGGTGTCGTCACGGCGGCGCAGCTGGTATCCGCCCGGGCCGAGCCGGACGCCCCAGCCGAAGGGAAGTTCCGCGGCGCACGACAGCTCCCGCAGCACGATGGCACCGTCCTGGACAGCCGGGCCGATCACTCGGTAACCCCCGGCCGCCAGGGACTGATACAGGCCCTCGAGCCCGTCGGCGCGGATCAGCCGGGGGGCGGGAAGCGCTGCCTCGGAAGCCATAGCCACCGTCCGTTCGGTATCAATGCCTTTCTCCCCTTACCGTCGGTCAGCCGGACCGCCCCCGGCCACGGGCGTTGGTTCATGATTCCGGGGTCCTTCGTCCCTGGCCGGGGCGCCGCGCGCGGCCCTGACCGGCGCCCTGACGCGCTGAGCAGCCGAGAGCTTCGGCGCCTCACCGCGACTTCGGCTCGGCTTCGTCGTCCCCGGCGCGCGCCCGCGGGACCTGAGTCATGGCCGCGGCCGGCCCTTCGGCCCTATCGGGTCCCGCCGGCGGCGGCCATGCTGGCCTGGGATCGGGATCAAGTGTCCCGAACCGGACGCAGAAGGGCTGCGCCAGAGCAGCAGAAAAGGCTCGAACAATGAAGCACATCACAGGAACGGCGCTGGCCGTCGCGTGCCTGGTCGCGATAGCCGGAGCTCTGCTCGCGGGCCAGGATGACATCCGCAAGTTCCACCGCATGCGCAGCATGTAAGGCGCGATGCTCCGGTGAATCTACATCGCCGGGCGCAGAATTCAACCAGTCCAGCGAAAGGCACCACGACGATGAAATTGATCACCGCCATTGTCCGGCCGGAGAAGCTTGATGAGCTGATACCGGCCCTGATCGACCACGGGGTTCGCGGGCTGACGGTGACCGATGTCCGAGGTTTCGGGCAGCAATACGGCCGCCTCATCGGCACCCCCGGCAGGGTCGCTGGCCCGCCCGTGGCCGTGCTCCTTCAGAAGGTCCGGCTGGACCTCGTCGTGCTGGACGACGACGCCGAGACGATAGTCGAAGCAATCGCCAAGTACGCCCGGACCGAAACCATCGGCGACGGGAAGATCTGGGTGACAGCGGTGGACCGGGCCGTGCGCGTCCGAACCGGCGAGCGAGGCCGTGCCGCGGTATGACCGCAAGCGGAGTTCTGGCCGGTCTTCCGGCCGTGCTCAGCCTTCGCGCTCCCCGCGACCAGGGCCTCGAACGCCCGCGCGAGCGGCGCGCGGGTCGAGGTACTGACCGCCCAGGGCATCCGGGTGCAGGTCGGGCCCGAGCCGGTAGACCAGCGGGATGCCGGTCGGGATCTCCAGCTCGGCGATCCGGTCGTCGGGGATGGATTCCAGGTGCTTGACTAGCGCCCGCAGCGCGTTGCCGTGCGAGACGACGAGCACGCAGCCGCCGGCCCGCAGGTCCGGCACGATCATGTCGTACCAGTAAGGCAGCAGCCGGGCCGAGGCGTCGGCGAGCGACTCGGCGCGCGGCAGCGCCTCGGGCGGCACGCCCTGATAGCGCGGGTCGGCGGCCTGCGCGGACACGGCCTCGGCCTCCAGCGGCGGAGGCGGCACGTCGTAGGAGCGTCGCCACAGCATGAACTGCTGCTCGCCGTACTGCCGGCGGACCTCGGCCTTGTCCCTGCCCTGCAGCGCCCCGTAATGGCGCCCGTTGAGCCGCCAGGACCGGCGCACCGGGATCCAGTCGCGGTCCGCCGCCGAAAGCAGCAGGTCGGCCGTGCGGATCGTGCGCCGCAGCAGGGACGTGTGCGCGAAGTCGGGGAGCATGCCGTGCGCGGCGAGCAGCACCCCGGCGTTCGCCGCCTCCCGTTCCCCCTGCGCGGTCAGGCGGGCGTTCTGCCAGCCGGTGAACAATCCGGCCGCGTTCCACTCGCTCTGCCCGTGCCGCAGCACGACCAGGCGATGCGGGAAGCTGCTCATGGCCAACCCTTTCGTCGTCCTCGGCCCGGCTCATCCGGCGGCTTCGGCCCGGCCCGGCGCTGCTGGCGTCAGTGCACCGCTGACGAGTAGCCGGTCCGGGCGATCAGCCTGATCCTGGTGGCCTGCAGCCGCTTGGCCAGGACCTGGGTGACCCGCTGGTACAGCTCATACCCGAGTCCGGGATCGGACGCGCACGCCTCCCGCACGGTTGGCGCGCGGAACTCGAAGGCCTCCACGGCGCTGGCGGCCACGGCACCGAACGCCCACTTGTAGGGCGGGAACAGCCACGACCAGCCGAGCAGCTCGCCCATCCCGATGGTCTCGATGACCACCGGTCCCTCTCCGGGAACGTGCAGGTCCAGGGAGACATGGCCGGACTGGAGCAGCCAGAAGCGGTTGGCGGTACCGCCGTCTTCGAAGATCCGGTGCCTGGCCGGGAACGTGACGTCCGAGGCGGCTCCGGCCAGCACGGCCAGCTGATCACCGGACATGCCGTGCAGGAACGGGTGGGTCGCCAGCGCCGCCGCAGTGACCTCGATCATGGGACATCACCGCCCAACGTTTATCCCGGCCGGCTCAGCCTCAACGGCCCGCTGGCATCCGGCCAGTGCCGTAAGTCACTGGCCGGCTGGGACCATGGGCCGCAGCCGGATGCGGTGAAGCACGGCACCAATCCGACGGACCAACGTCCCGGCCAGATATGCCGGAGGCCACTCGCCGCCCGGCTGCGACCCGCCGAGGCTGGCGCGTGTGGGCGAAAGCCCTGCACGACAGCTGAGAGAACCGAGGAGGTGAAGCGGCGTCCGTGGCCTTAGCCGGGCCGATGGCGCCGTGATCCCGATGAGCGTGAGCTACATACCCAGGCAGCAGCACAACAGGCCCATGGGGCTGGACGACAGCGGATCACGGCAGAACGACTGGGGCTGGCCGTCGCCACCCGATCCGGGTGACCTCAGCAAGCGGGTCGCACGGCGGCGCGCCGAACTGCACCTGAGCAAGGCCCAGGTAGCCGCCCGGGCCGGGATGAGCCTGCGGTACCTGGAATACCTGGAGAGATACCCGGCCCGCCCTGACGCGGCCGCGCTGCGTCGGCTGGCCGCCGCTCTGCAGACCACGCCGGCCGCGCTGCTCGGCGCCGGGTCTCAGGCGCCACCGGGATACGGCCGGCCGGCCGGCCCGCCCGTCGTGACCAAGCTCACGCCGGCCGAATGCCGCCGGCTGATCGCGGCGGGCGGCATCGGGCGGATCGCGTTCGGCACGGACTCCGGGCCGGTCGTGCTTCCGGTCAACTTCGCCGTGGTGGCGGGCACCATCGTGCTCAGGACCGGCGAGGGTACCTTGATCGAGGGCCACGCCGACGACCAGGTGGCGTTCGAGGTCGATTACCTCGATGAGGCCCTCAGCCAGGGCTGGAGCGTGCTCGTCCGCGGGCAGGCTCATCGCGTGGCGCATCCGGCCGAGCTCCGCCACATGCAGCAGACGGCCGCGGTCCTGCCGTGGGTCGGCGCCGACCGCGACGTCTACGTGCGGATCATCCCCGATACGATCACCGGCCGCCGGATCGACAGCCGCTGACCGCGGCGACCAAGCGGACCGCCCCCGCGGGCGGCCCGCTTGTCGAGGGCCGGTTACAGCTGCTGGCCGACCAGGGCGGCCAGACCGCGGGCACTGATGACGGAGGTCCCGGTCAGCCGGTGACATCTGGCCGTGACGCGGGCCGCCCGGACCGCGCGAGACTCCTGGTTGAAAGGTCAAGAACAGGGCGGGCCGAGAAACCCCCGGGCCCGCGGATACCAGGAGGCATCACGATGCGCCGCAACTCTCATCTCACCCTCGCCGTGGCGGGGTTCGCCGCCGCGGTGCTGCTCGCCGTGGCCGGCGGGCTGCTGCTGTGGGGGTCCGCCTACGTGCACAACACGGTCCGGAACCAGCTGTCCG
>JASIGD010000318.1 GCA_030045295.1 Streptosporangiaceae bacterium | reverse complement strand
ACCATGCTCGACGCCGGGGTCGACCTGCGCGACGTCCAGATCGCCGCCCGCCACGCCGACCCGCGCACCACAATGCGCTACGATCGAGCCCGCCAGAACCTGGACCGCCACCCGAACTACATCCTCGCGGCCTTCATGGCCTCGGGCACCTGACCCAGCCCGCGTCTCCCCCTGGTCGGGCCGCGGGAAACGCCCTGCATTGCCGATGTGAGCGAGTTGCCGGTTTAGCAGATTATGGCCTCTATTATCCGCGTTAATTGCTCCTGTTATTCTTGTACATTTGTTAAGCCGCCTGCTGGGTTTCGGTTTGTCACTGACGCCAGGCTTGGCCTCCGCCCGCTCGTTAGCCTGTTGGCATGGATATCCGCGCAGCCACGATGGACGACGTACCAGCCCTCATCGAGTTATGGGCAGCTGCGGGCCTGAAGTTCCGGCCTGGCGTAGTTTTAACAATCTCTCCGATATGGCCAGTCGTACCTGATTAATCACAGTGCGCAGCCAACCTGCTCCACGGCTGGCTGACCTCGCGGGCTCGCACCCCCTCACGATGTCAGCCCCGACGAGCCGCGGTCGAGGGCGGCGGTTCGCTGCGGATCATCGGCGATGCCCCGGTAGGCGGCGATGGTCGGGCCGTAGCGCGCTCCGACGTCAGCCGTCCTTGTCCTTGAAGGAGTCGGACCAGCTAGCCGGGTTGCTCACGATCTGGTGCCCGTCCGGTGGCCATCCATGATTCCAACGCCGCATGGCGGGGGTTCTCCTTGGGGGTCGGCCAGGCCCGGGTCCAGCTCGGGGTCGTCGCTGATCCGGTAGCCGGCCGGCAGCCTCAGCGTCGGGCAAATCAGCCAGTGACTGTTGACCGCGCAGCACTTCAGGCAGGGCCAATCTGCTGTCTCATCCTCTGGCTCGTCCACGGCCTGGGTCCTGTCCGCGTCAAGTTTCGATACTAAGAGTAAGTATTAACATCTTAACGTAATCTCAATAGTGACCACCATATGTCAGAGCGTAGTTGCATGGAACGGCGCGGCCTACGGAGCGAGGCGGATGGACCTCAAGGCCCTAGAGCGGCTTGGCCTGAAGTGGGGCGTCTCCGTTGACTCGCTCGTGTATCGCTGCCGCAAGGTTGGTGCCGTCTCTGACCCGGCGTACCGTCGGGCATACCAGCGTCTGAACCAACTGCGACGACTCGGCATCTTCCGGCCCGAACCGGTCGACGGCTACCCGGGAGAAATGCCCATCATGATCAGCCGCGCCTTCACGTTGGCTGAGCAAAACGCGTTGATGATGGCCGCCTTGGCTCGGGAACTGACCTTTCCGCTGCCGCGTTTGCGGCTCCTGCTGGGCGATGCCGAAGGCGACGTGCGCCCGCAGCTTCGGCTGGTGTAGTTGCCAGTTACTGCTCGCGAAGGCGATTTCGTACCGAAACCTCTCCGAGGTGGCTTCCATGGGTGCACAATTCGCCTGTGCGCAGTTACGTCGGCGTGACTGACGGCGAATGGTACCGATACCTCGCCGCCCGCCCGGAGTTGCGCGAGGTCAACTTCTGGCGGCCGTCCGGGGGCGGACAGTTCGGCGCGCTGAGTATCGGCGAGCCATTCTTCTTCAAAACCCATTACCCGGACAACCGCGTGGTGGGCGGCGGGTTCTACAGCGACTTCGCCCCGATGACGGCATCGGAGGCCTGGGCGCTATTCGGCGAGGGCAATGGCGCCGCCAGCCTGGAGCAGATGCTGGCCAGGATCGCTCACTACCGTCGCACGCCGATCGCGCTGGGCGAATATCCAGACATCGGCTGCGTGTTCATCCGGGACGTCTGCTTCTTCCCCGCGGATGAGTCCGCCCCGCCGCCACCAGACTTTTCGGTAAACATCGTGCAGGGCAAGGGCTATGACCTGGGCCGCGAGCCCGCGGCGACCTACTTCGGCGAACTCATCCAGCGGTTGCTCGGCCATGCGGCCGATATCGACCTTGCTGGACCCTGGAACCGGCAGGGTCCGGTCTTCGGCGATCCCCGGCTGGCCCCGCAACGGCTCGGGCAGCAGGCTTTCCAAGCCAGGGTGCTGGTGGCGTACGACCGCCGCTGTGCCATCACCGGCTCCAAGATCCGGCCCGTCCTGCAGGCGGCCCATATCCGTCCGGTGACAGACGGCGGCGAGCACCGGCTGGACAACGGGCTGCTGCTCAGGTCCGACGTGCACACGCTGTTCGACCATGGCTACCTCGGCGTGGACCCGGGTTACCGGCTGCACGTCAGTCCGAGGCTGCGTGAGGAATTCGGCAACGGCGAGCAGTTCTACGAGCGTGCCCGGCTCCCGATTGCCCTGCCGGTGCGGCGGGCGGACCGGCCTTCCAGCGAGTTCCTGGAGTGGCATCTCGACACGATCTTCAAGGCCTCGTGACCTGGACCCGCCACCCAGGCGTTTGAGTGCAAACCGTAACGACCGTCTCGGCGTCAAATGGATGACATACCTGCATAACCAGTGTCCCCGCAAGGGAGCGCGGGAGAATCGCTGAGAAGGTGAGCCTAATCGTGGATGCCCCCCTGCCTGCGGGCGAGCTCTTCGCTGGCCGTTACCGCGTCGAACGTGACATTGCCCACGGCGACCGCAAGTGGACCTACCTCGCCTCGGACATGAAGGCAAACGGACGTCGGCAGGTCGCCCTTGCCGTCCTGGAGCCAGGCGCTGACTCTGCCGCGAGCCAGCGAGAAGTCGAGATGATGGGCAAAGTAGGATCGCACGATTCCATCGTTACGCTGTACGACTTCGACCTTGACTCGTCCAACCCATACCTTGTGTTCGAGTACCTGCCTCGCGGAAGACTCAGTGACCACATCCGGAATCTCCAGGCCAGCGGTTCGCAGCTCCCGCTTTTGACTTCTTCCGCACCGCCCGCCAGCTGTGCCGCGCGCTCGCTCACGTCCATGAGCACGGCGTAATTCACCGAGACGTCGCAGCGACAAACATCCTGCTCGACGAGCGGGGCGTAGCCCACCTGGGAGACTTCGATACGGCAATCTCGGCCGAGGAGGCCTCCACCGGCGCCCTCGTCCCGCTGACACCGGACGGCTTTGCCGCCCCGGAGCTGCTGAGCCAGGGCACGCCCGATCACCGCGCGGACCTGTATGCACTCGGTGCCGTCCTGTACGAGCTGCTGACCGGCGCCCAGCCCTCCGCCGGAGAACTACCGGACCAGATAGTCCCGCCATCCCAGTTGCGGCCAGACGTGCCCCCGCGCCTGGACAGGCTCATCCTCTCCATGCTGGGCGCCGACCGCGAAGACCGGCCGCCAAGCGCCCAGGCCGTTCTCGATGAACTCCGCGACATCGAAAGGACAGCCGATCTCGCGCTGCTGATCGCCGGCGGCGAGACCGCCTGGCTTGAATTCAAGCAGACGATGCGATGGGATACGAACCTGCAAAAGCGGAACCCGGACCTGCTCAGAGCATGCATGAAGGCTGTCTGCGCCTTCCTCAACAGCGGGGGCGGAACGCTCATGA
>JASIGD010000034.1 GCA_030045295.1 Streptosporangiaceae bacterium | reverse complement strand
CTGGGCACGATCGATTACGACGTCTGGCCGGACGGCTGGACGGCGGTGACCAAGGACCGGCGGCGCACCGCGCAGTTCGAGCACACCATCCTGGTCACCGAGGACGGCCACGAGATCCTGACCTTGCCCTGATGGGCGAGTACGCCTTTGACGCGGACAGCCGCGTCGAGCCTTCCGGCGACGGTCGGTTCACCGCGGCACTGACCGGCCGGTGGAACGGGACCAACGGCGCCGTGAACGGCGGCTACCTGCTCGCGACGTGCACCCGGGCGCTCGAGCAGACCATGCCGTTTCCCGACCCGATCGTGATTTCCGGCTTCTTCCTGCGGCCAGGGACGGCCGGGCCGGCGGTCATCCGCACGTCGCTGGTGCGCGGCGGCAGGACAACGGCGTTCGGCGAGGCCGTCCTCGCCCAAGGCGGGAAGGATGTCGTCCGCGTCGCGGCTGCCTTCGCCAACCTCGGCGCGGGCGGGCCGGAATTCTCCGCAGGTGCCCCGCCTCACCTGCCGCCGCCAGAAGAATGCATCGGCGTGCCGGTTGGATCGTTCGGCCTGGCGAGCATCGCCGAACGCATCGAGTTCCGGTCGGCCGAGCTGCCCGGCTGGTTCCGCGGCGAGCCGACCGGCCGTCCCTCCAGCGAGCTCTGGATGCGGTTCGCCGACGGCCGGGACGCTGACCTGCTCGCCTTGCCGCTCCTGGTCGACTCGACCGCCCCCTCGGTGCTCGAGCTCGGCGCCACCTCGACCACCATCCAGCTCACCGTTTACCTGCGCGGCCGCCCCGCGCCCGGCTGGCTGGCCTGCCGGGCGACCACCCGCTTCGTCACCGGCGGCTACCACGAGGAAGACTTCGAGATCTGGGACTCGGCCGGCCGACTCGCCGCCCAGTCCCGGCAGCTCGCCATGATCTTGCCGTCGTAATCCAGGGGCTGCGGGCGGGGCCGTGCCCTCCCGCCGCCCGAGTCTGCGGACCGCCTCAGGCGTCGCGGTTGCGGAACAGGACGGCGCCCACGGCGAGCAGGACCACGGTGTAAGCGGCGAACACCGCGAACTGAGCCCACGGGGAGAACAGGTGCGGAGGCTGCGGCCCGACCGTGACCGACAGAGCCCGGCCCGCGGCGTCCGGCAGCCACCTCTCCAGGTCCTGGTACCAGCTTTGGGGCAGCAGGTGCGCGAGGATCGGTATCACGAACAGCAGCCCGATCACCGTCGTGATGGCGCCCGCGGTGTGCCGCAGGATCGCCCCGACAGCAAACGCGAACAGGCCGCACACCGTGACGTACAGCGCGCTGCCGATGACGGCGCGCAGCACATTCGGCTGGGACAGCGTCGCAGTGTCGTGCGTGCTGGCCAGCAGCGCCTGGCCGAGGAAGAACGCGATGAACGCTGCGACCAACGTCACCACCAGCGCCACGCAAGCGAAGACGACAACCTTCGCGAGGTACACCACGAGGCGCCGCGGCATCGCCGTCAGCGAGGTGCGGATCATCCCGGTGGAGTACTCGGCGGTGAGCGTCATCGCCCCGAGCACCACGATGACGAGCTGGCCCAGGTAAAACAGGCCCGCGACGCTGGCCTGCGTCGGGTCGAAGGTCGCCCGGTCCGACGGCGTCATGTGCGACCAGTTGGCCGCGGTTCCGCCGGTGACCGCCGCGGATATCCCGATGCTGACCACCAGCAGCGCGAACAGCGTCCAGTAGGTCGAGCGGACCGAGCGTATCTTGGTGAACTCAGAACGCAGCGTGCCGGCGAAGCCCGCTCGCCCGGAGGGGGATGGCAGGACCGCCTGGCGGGCTTGCTGCGGTGGCGGGGCCTGGGTCGTGGCTGCCATCTCAGATCCGCCCTTCCACGCTGTACCGGCCTTCGGCGGATGGCTGGCTTCCGGTTCCGGCGGGAACGCCGTGCGATGGCTGGCCTTCGACGACGGGATGACCGTCGGCGCCGGATCCGGCCCCTCGGCCGTCTTGGTCCGCTGAGCCCTGGCCGGCCCGGTACTCCACGCTGTCGGCGGTCAGCTCCATGAAGGCCGCCTCAAGCGAAGCGCGGACCACGGTCAGTTCGTGCAGCCGGACGCCGTGCGCGAACGCGATGTCGCCGATCTGGGCCGCGGTGAGCCCGTGCACGGTCAGCGATCCGTCGGCGGCAGTGGTGACCGTAGCCGTGCCGGCGCCGGCGCCGTCAGCATCAGCTCCGGCTCCCGCCGCGGCACCAGCCCCGGCCCTCGCCTCGGACACCGCCTTGGCCAGCACGTCTGGCTGCGGCGTGCGCACCCGGACGGTCTGGCCGGAACTGCGCGCGATGAACTCGTCCATGGTGCAGTCGGCCAGCAAGCGACCGCGGCCGATCACGATCAGGTGATCCGCGGTGTTCTCCATTTCCGACATCAGGTGGCTGGAGACGAACACCGTCCGGCCCTCGGCGGCCAGCGCCCTCATCAGGTTACGGATCCACAGGATCCCTTCCGGGTCCAGCCCGTTGACCGGCTCGTCGAACATGAGCACGGCCGGGTCGCCGAGCATGGTGGCGGCGATGCCGAGCCGCTGCGCCATGCCGAGCGAGAACCCCTTGGTGCGCTTGCGCGCCACCTCGGTGAGGCCGACCAGTTCCAGCACCTCGCCGACCCGGCGCTTGGGCAGGTTGTTGGTCTGGGCCAGGCAGAGCAGGTGGTTGTAGGCCGACCGTCCGCCGTGTACCGCCTTCGCGTCGAGCAGCGCGCCCACCTCGTGCATCGGGTTCGCCAGGCTCGCGTACCGCTGGCCGTCGATCGCGACGGAGCCGGCGTCCGGGTAGTCGAGGCCGAGTATCAGCCGCATGGTGGTGGTCTTGCCCGCCCCGTTCGGGCCCAGGAAGCCGGTCACGTGGCCGGGTTCCACATCGAATGACAGGTCGCTGACGGCAACTTTGTCGCCGTACCTTTTAACGAGCCCCCGTACCTCGATCATTGCGAACGTCCTCTCCGGTGGCATCATCCGAAAGGTGCCACCCCCGCCCGCTCAGCCTATTACGTGTTTATCGCCGGTCTCTTGCGATTTATCGCCGGGTCTGTTGCCGACCGACGCGCGGACATGCAGGCTGATCGAATATCCGGCGCCTCGGCCGCGCAGCCCGTGCCGCTGGCCGTGCACCCGCAGCACGCCGGGCCGCAGAACCTCGCTGGCAGGCGTGCCCTCGGTCGCCTCGCCCGCGATCATCGTCGCCACGTCGCAGTCGCAGCCTTGCCCGGCGTCGTCGGGCGGCAGGATCACCAGCCAAGCCTGGTACGACGCGCACTCCTCAACGGTTACCTTTACCGGGCGATCCCGCTCGAAGCGGACCAGGCCCCACCATCGTTCCGGAGTCCCGGCGATCGACCGCAGCCGGCGGGCCAGCGCGCCGAGCGTGGGCGGGGGGGCAGCAGAGCTGGCTGCTGGGGCCGCCGGGCCGCTCGGTCCGGCAGCCGTCCTGGTCGGCACGGCGGTCGGCTGGTCGGGGCCGAGCAGCACTGCGTTGGCGAGCCTGGCGATCTCCGGGGCGACGGACATATCTGCGGTCAACGGGGAATCCTTCGTGTCCGGGGCTGGTATGAGCCCCTGGGCGGCAACGGTCAGCTGAGGATCGTTGTCAGCGACAACACGAAGGACAGAACACGCGCAGCATCGCGGCGGGACCCGGCTGGTCACCGTGATCGTGAGCGACGCGGTCTGACATGCGCGACAGCATACACGGCGGGTGACCTCACGGGGCTCACGCTCGCGCCCTCGTTCACATCGTTATCTAGCGGCAAGCCATGCGCCGTTACCTGGCGCGAGCCGGGCCGCGCCTCGCGGTCCCGGCTGAGGACCGACCGGCGCGGTACGCCGATCGCGAGGCGGAAACGGTCACCGGGCCGCGCCGCCAGGCCCGGCGCCGGAACCGAGGCGCTGGATCGCGGGCCGCGCCGACTCCTTAGTGACGCGTCCGTCGGCCCAGGCCGCCGCGCACAACGCGCGCAGGCCGTCGATGCGCTGACCGCCGCCGGTCAACTCCAGCCTGTCCCCGTCCACGCGCGCCGCCCAGCCGCCGCAACCGAACATGCCGTCCTGGACGGTCACGTCGGGATGCGGCTCGAGCAGCCCGGTAAGGTCCTCGGCCAGGTAGGTGGGTCGCTGCGGCGACGGCGCGACAACGACCTCGGCCGGGCCGGTTACCCCGGTCAGCACGAGCAAGCTGTCCGCGCCGACCCGGCACGCAGCCTCGATGTCGGTGTCCAGCCGGTCCCCGACGACTAGCGGGTGCTTGGCGCCTGTCCGCAGCACCGACTCGTTGTGCAGCGGCGGTTCAGGCTTGCCCGCCACCAGCGGCCGTACGCCGGTGGCGGTCGTTATCACCTCGGTGAGCGCGCCGTTCCCCGGCTGGCGCCCGCGCCGGGTCGGCAGCGTCGCATCGCCGTTAGACGCGACGAACAAGGCACCCGCGTCGACCGCGAGACTCCCCTCGGCCAGCAGCGAGTAGTTCACGTCGGGCGAATAGCCCTGGGCCACCGCCCGAGGCCGGTCCGCAGCGGTGCTCACCGGGCGCAGGCCGCGTTCGCGGATGGCCATCCGCAGGCCGCTCCCGCCGACGACCAGGACCGCGGCGCCGGCGGGGAGGCGCTCGGCGAGCACGCGGGCCGCGGCCTGGGCGGAGGTCACCACGTCATCCGGCCCGGCCATGATGCCGAAGCTGACGAGCAGCGCAGCAATGGCGGCAGGGGTCCGGAAGGCGTTGTTCGTGACGTAGGCCATGCGCATGCCCGCCGCGTCCGCCTTGCGCAGCGCCTCGGCCGCCCCTGGTATCGCGGCGCCGCCGAGGTAGACCGTTCCGTCCAGGTCGAGCAGCGCCACGTCGTAGGCGGTGGCGAGGGGGGCTTCTGAGCCGCGCGGTGCCTTCGCTGTGCTCGTCACCGGGAGCCTCCCTCCGCGTCTTCCGGCACGTCGGGCAGGACGCCATCCTGGTCGGCCCGGCGGGCATCGTCCCTGGCGCGCAACGTGGCGCGTACCGACCGCAGGGCTTCGATATAGTGCGCCGCGTCGGGTCGCATCGCGGCGGCCAGCGCCAGGTACTCAGCTGCTGCGGCATGGTCACCGGTCCTGGCCAGGGCCAGGCCGAGCCCGAAGTGCGCGTAATCATCCGACGGGCTTGCTTCCACGATTACCCGGAAGTTGTCCGCTGCCTCCGCGTACCTGCCCGCGTCGAACTGGGCCCGCGCCAGTGCCTCGCGCACGCTGCGGGAGGCGGGCTCGGCGGTCGAGGCGCGCTGCAGTACCTGTGCCGCGGCCGCCGGGCTGCCGCGGCCGAGAAGTTCCATCCCGCGCTGGTACCAGGCGTGCACATCCCCTTCCGGAAGCGCCTGGCCAGCGAAGCTTTCCCCTTCCGGAAGGGCCTGGCCAGGGACGTTTTCCTCCGAACGGGAATCACCGCTCGCGCTCGATCCTTCTGACATGGTGTGCAGACCCTTCCGTCCGACCCTGATTCCGGTCTCGTGCTGGCGCCTTTCCGCGGCCTCCGTTATGCCCGTGACCGGGTGAGCGGCATCGCAAACGTCACCTCACCACCGTACGACGTGATCAGCGGGGGCATCCTCGAGCACCTGCGGGCGGCAGATCCGCATAACGTTGTCCGTCTCATCCTGCCAGGCGCGAGCGCCGACGCGAACCAGGCCGCCGCCAGACTGCTGCGTGAGTGGCTCTCGGCGGGCGTGCTGATCAGAGACCGGACGCCCGCGCTGTACCTCTACGAGCAGGCGGACGAGACCGCGGGCTGGCTGCAGCGCGGCATCATCAGCCTGGTCCGGCTGGGCTCGCCCGAGTCGGCGGGCATCCTTCCGCACGAGGGCGTCATGCCGGGCCTCGTAGCGGACCGCCGCAGGCTGATGGCGGCGACGCAGGCCAACCTGGAACCGATCTTCCTGATCTACGACGGCGAGCGGGCCGCGGGCGCCGGCCGGACGGCCGCCGAGGTCATCCAGCAGGTCGCCGCGGAACGCACGCCGTTGGTATCGATTACGACCGAGGACGGCGTGACCCACCGGCTGTGGCGGGTCGGCGATCCGGCCGAGCAGGCCGCGATCGCCGCTGACCTGGCCGGGCGCCCTGCCCTCATCGCGGACGGCCACCACCGTTACGCGGCCTACCTCGATCTCCAGGCCGAGATGCGGGCGGCGGGCCGCGGCGCCGGACCGTGGGACTACGGGCTAGCGTTTCTCGTCGACTCCGATGCCTACCCGCCACGGCTTGGCGCTATCCACCGGGTGCTGCCCGGCCTGCAACCGGAACGTGCCGCCGAGCGCGCCAAGGCCGCGTTCACCGTGCAGGACCTGCCAGATGAATGCGAGCTTGCCAACGCGCTGGGACACCTCGCCGCGGCCGGGCGCGAAGGGACGGCGTTCCTGCT
>JASIGD010000317.1 GCA_030045295.1 Streptosporangiaceae bacterium | reverse complement strand
CGCGCCTTCTGCTTCTCCCTGATCTGCTGCAGGTAGTCGCCTTCCTTCGGGCGGTTCCTGCCGTGCTCGCCCGGCGGGTAGGGCCGGATCTCGATCGGGCACTTCGGCGAGTCGCACTTGGCGCCCTTCAGGAAGAGCTTGGTTTTCTCGCGGCGGCACAGCTTGCAGTCCGCGCCTGTGTATCGAGCCATCTGTCGCTATCTCCTGTGAAGGGCCATCAGACCCGGCGCCGCTTCGGCGGCCGGCAGCCATTGTGCGGGACGGGGGTCATGTCCTGGATCGAGCCGACCTCCAGCCCGGTCGCCTGCAGCGACCGGATGGCGGTCTCCCGGCCCGAGCCCGGGCCCTTGACGAAGACGTCGACCTTGCGCATGCCATGCTCCATGGCCCGGCGCGCGGCGGCCTCCGCCGCCATCTGGGCGGCGTACGGGGTCGACTTGCGCGACCCCTTGAACCCGACCTGGCCCGCGGACGCCCACGAGATGACGTTGCCCGACGGGTCGGTGATCGAGATGATCGTGTTGTTGAACGTGCTCCTGATGTGGGCGTGCCCGTGGGCGACGTTCTTCCGCTCCTTGCGGCGCACCTTCTTCGCGGCGGCCTGGCTGCGGCTCCTTGGCGGCATCTGCTTCCCTTGAGGTGATCGATCCGCGCCGCCGGACGGCGGCGCGGACTACTTCTGCTACTTCTTGCCGGCCTTCTTCTTGCCGGCCACCGTCTTCTTCTTGCCCTTGCGGGTCCGGGCGTTGGTCTGCGTCCGCTGCCCGTGCACCGGGAGCCCGCGGCGATGGCGGATCCCCTGGTAGGAGCCGATCTCGACCTTCCGCCTGATGTCGGCCTGGACCTCGCGGCGCAGGTCGCCTTCGACCTGGTAGCTGGCGTCGATCCAGTCGCGCAGCTTCAGCAGCTCATCGTCGCTGAGGTTGCTGACCCTGGTGTCGCCGTTGACCCCCGTGGCCTGCAGCGTCTGCAGCGCCCTGGTGCGGCCGATTCCGTAGATGTACGTGAGCGCGACCTCGACCCGCTTATCGCGGGGCAGGTCCACGCCGGAAAGCCTGGCCATGTGCGGGCAGTTCTCCTTCGTCTGGCGGAGGTCCTGCGTACCGCTCCCGTGCCCTGCCCGGACACGGCCCCGGCCTCCGTCCGGGGGTGGGCAGCGCTACTGGCTGCCTGCGGTGCGCGTTCTTGGTCGTGCGTCAGCCCTGACGCTGCTTGTGCCTCGGGTCGGAGCAGATGACCATGACGCGGCCGTGCCGGCGAATGATCCGGCACTTGCTGCAGATCTTCTTGACGCTCGGCTTGACCTTCACGGTGCTGTCTCCACTTTGATCTGGTTCGTTGGTGCTGCTACTTGTATCGGTACACGATCCGCCCGCGACTGAGGTCGTAGGGGCTGAGCTCTACGACCACCCGGTCGTCAGGCAGGATACGGATGTAGTGCATCCGCATTTTCCCGCTGATGTGAGCGAGAACCTTGTGCCCGTTGTCCAGCTCCACCCGGAAGAAGGCATTCGGCAGCGACTCGACTACCGTGCCCTCAATCTCGATGGCGCCGTCTTTCTTGGGCATATCCTCCGCGCTTTACTAGAAATCGTTGCTGGTCCGCGCCTGGGCGCGGCTTGGTCTGGCCGTACCGGCCTGGGCGGCGAGCCTGCCCCGCCTGGCTCACGTCAGCAAGACGAGATAACCGGGAAGGGCTCCGAAGGGTCTGTACCGCGCTCGCGTACGCGAGCCCTCAGGCGTCAGCCACGAGGAAACCCAGCGGAATGGGCCGCAGCTGAGTGTACTCGACCTGCAGCGCCAACGCGAACCGCCCACGGGTAAGACACCGGACGGCCCTCAGCTATTCCCGGCCGTGCTGCGAGCGGCGGATCAGCACCCAGATCCACGGGATCGCGATCAGCGCCCACCACGGGAACCAGGTGCCGCCGCCGACCACGGCCGCGACCGCCCAGATGGCGACGAGCGCCGCGGTGACCGCGGCCCAGGCCCCCATCGCGACCGTTCCCGGCGTGAACCGGGCCGGGCTGTTCGAGCGCGAGTCGGCGGGCAGCAGCGACTGCCCGGTACTCGGCGGGAACCGCGGCATCGACTCGTGCGGCAGCCGGTACAGGTCGATGGCCGGCAGGTCGGCCATCAGCTCGTCGAGCTCGCCGAGCGTCTTGGCCTCGAGCGCCTTGTCCATGCGCTCGTGGAATTCCTCGGCGGTCAGCCTGCCCGCGGCGTGGTGCTCGCGCAGCAGCGCGGCCACGCGGTCGCGATCCGCGTCCGAGGCGCGGATCCGCGGGTCACCAGGCACCGGGCACCCTTCTTTCCGGCCAGCCAACCCCGGCCTACCTCACGGCCTAGGTCGGGGACGCTCGGGGCGTCCTTCCTCTAGTATCGCCGAGGCGCCGTCACGTATGCCCGGCCGTGCTCGCGTTGTGTGCGACGGATTCGCCGTAGGCGGCGAATCCGGACGTGCCGCCGTCTTCCGCCGTCAGTACCCACGGTCCGCCGGGCGTGATCGCGACCGTGTGCTCGAAGTGCGCGGCCCAGCTTCGGTCGGCGGTGACGACGGTCCACCCGTCCTCGAGCAGGACCGTCTCCGGGCTGCCGAGCGTCACCATCGGCTCGACCGCCAGCGCCAGGCCGGCCCGCAGCCGCAGCCCCCGGCCGGCCCGGCCGTAGTTGGGTACCGGCGGGTCCATGTGCATCGCGGTGCCGATGCCGTGCCCGGTGTACTCCTCGACCACGCCGTAACGGCCTGCCCGCCGGATGCTGGTCTCCACCGCGTGCGAGATGTCGCCCAGCCTGCCTCCGGCCCGCGCCTGCGCGAGGCCGCGCCACAGCGCGGCCTCGCACGCGCGCAGCAGCCCGGCGTGCTCGGCCGAGATGGCGCCGACGCCCACGGTGACGGCCGCGTCGCCGTGCCACCCGCGGACGATGGCGCCGCAGTCAACGGAGATGATGTCCCCGTCGCGCAGGCGCCGGGCCGGGCTCGGGATGCCGTGCACGATCTCGTCGTTCACCGAGGTGCAGATCGTCGCGGGGTACCCGTGGTAGCCCTTGAACGACGGGGTGGCCCCGGCCGCCCGGATCTCGCGGTCGGCGAGCTCGTCAAGCTCGGCGGTGCTGATCCCGGGCCGGACCGCCGCGGCGACCAGCCGCAGCGTGCGCGCGACGACCAGCCCGGCCTCGCGCATCAGCGTGATCTGCTCGGGCGTCTTGATCTCGACGTCCGGCTCGCGCCGCTCCCGCATCCCGGCTCCTCAGCGCACGAACGGGCGGAGCGCGGCCAGCGCCCGGCTGGTGATCTCTTCCACCGGGCCGGTCGCGTCGATGCCGATCAGCAGGTTCTCATCGGCGTAGAACGAGATCAGCGGGGAGGT
>JASIGD010000316.1 GCA_030045295.1 Streptosporangiaceae bacterium | reverse complement strand
GCCCGTGATCGCGGGCGTTGACCAGCGTGGCGACGGCGAGCCCGCCGCCAGCGGACTCTCCCGCGAAGGCGACGTCCGACGGGGCCGTGCCGCCCTCCAGGAGGGCCTGGTAGGCGGCTAGGGCGTCGTCGGCCGCCCCCGGATACGGGTGCTCGGGGGCGAGCCGGTAGCCGACGGAGATAACCCTGGCGCGGGCCCGCCGCGCGACCTGCGAGGCCAGGCCGGCGGCTTGGAAGGCGTCCCCCAGGACGTACACGCCGCCATGGAAGTACAGGACAACATGGCGGGGTTCGATTCCGTCGACGGTGATCTCGGCGGTCGGGACGCCGCCCAGTGCGGCTGCGGTCACGGTCACGTCGGCGGGCAGCGGCTGCGCCGATGTCAGCTCCGCGAGCTGTCGCCGCTGCTCGCTGACGCTGCTGCCGGCGGGGAAGGCTGACTGGCGCAGGATCGCGTCGAGCTTCTGTCGCTGCTCGGTACTCACCGAGGATCTCCCTTCGGCCGGGTTGGCTGGGCCGCGCTCCCGGACGGACTCGCCCATGTCAGCTGACATGGCCTGCCGGAAGGGGCCACTGTCAGCCTGGCCGCGAGGCAGGTGAGGAAGCGCCACCAGATCATGGTGATTCGCGCGACCAGACCCGGGACACCGAAGGTCTCGATGGGCCAGACCCCGTGCCCGCGGCCCTGAGCAGGAGCAAAGGGGTCCCCGAGCGAGCGGATCCGGCGCTAGGGCACCGGTCCCGGGCACGGCACCTTCTCGTGACAGTGATCGGTGCGCTCGAAGTACCTGCCATCCAGGTAAGCGGCCGTCACCTGGACCCGGTGATTTGCCGCCCGGCTTTCCTCGCGCGCGACGGCTAGCCGCAACTCCCGCGCGCGCTGGGGACGCGGCGACGGGCGCGGCGCAGGGCGACGGCGGTGATGAACGGCCAGCAGGTCTGGATCGATGTCGTCAGCCGCTCGGCCAGGCCCAGGACGCTGCCGTCGCGGGTTTCGGCGAGCACCCAGCCGAGCAGGGCCACGAAGACGGCGGTAACGGCGGCCGAGCCGTAGACGTTCAGGATCAGCGGCCGCGATGAGGCACGCCGGGCGGCGAACGCGGGCCACACGGCGATCGTGACCGCGCCGAGCACGGTCCAGGCGAGGTGCCGCGGGGTCGCGCCGTGGGCGGGTTCGGGGGACACGGCGATGCCGATGCCGGCCAGGCCCGCCACTGCGAGCAGGACACGGGCGGACGCCCGGACACCGGTCAGGCCCGCGGCGGTGGCGAGGTAGCAGCCGCCGACCAGCAGGATGCCGCCGGTCATGACCCACCGGTCGGTTCCGGCCTGCCCGGCCATCGCGCTGATGGTCGTGCGGACCGGGCTGTAGGAAGCTGGCTGGAGGATGCCGGCAATGAGGTAAGCCCCGGTCAGCAGGATCGGCGCCAGGCCCGCTGAAATAACCGCCCACGGGTGGGCTGTCGGGCGTGAGCGCACCGGCCAGGCCGCCGGGATCGGCAAGATTGGCGCGCCGGGCGCGTCCGAGGTCGGCGATGTCATGGTTGTCCTCCCTCGAACGGCG
Source organism: Streptosporangiaceae bacterium (assembly GCA_030045295.1). Next base: position 8,263 of record JASIGD010000316.1, on the reverse strand, counting down.
AGGTTCGTCCGCTCAGTTGCTGGCTACGAACGCCTGATCCATCGGGCAGGTCGCGGCGCCGTCACGCGAGGTGGTCCCTGATCTGGATCGGGTACACGGCGGGGGGGTCCATGACGTCATGGTTATGGGCTTGCAGGTGAAGCCGCATCACCGGGATCAGGTGAGGCGGACAGTTCGGGGCATCTCGGGCCAGGGCCAGGCAGGTACTCAGCGACCGCGCGGTTGCACCCGGGGTATTGCGCGACGGAACGCTCCGGATAGGGGTGATCAGTTAGCGAGATCGCGACGAGCCGGGGCCGCAGCGCGCCTTAAAGCTGGGTGCCTTCCTCGATGCCTGCGCCGGACGTCCCGCCGTCGACACGGTCATTTCGGTGTCAGTCCCGCGTAAGCCTGCGGCGGTGTAGGTCACCGGGATCGGGTGAGGGCGAGTCACCTGGCTGGCGGGGAGTGTAGGCGTGGTGAGGTCGTGGCCGTCAGGTGGGCACTGAAGGGGTAGAGGTGACGGTATAGGGGCCTGCCCTCGCTCATGCCAAAACGCTCGCTTTGGTTGCTGCCGGCGGACAGCTGTCCGCTCGCCGCAGCGACAAGCCAGGAAACGTAGGCTTTGGCAGCGAACCAGCCGGCCGGGCCCTGACCGCCGTACGGGTTCGCATGGAGACCCCGCCATGGAGGCGAGAAGATGACCGAACGAACCAGCGAGCTTCCGCCCGATGAGCCCGATGAGGCTCCCGAGGGTTTCCGCGAGCAGCCGCGCTACGCGCCGACGGCCGAGCGCGTGTACGCGAACGACCAGATCGAGGTCACCTGGGAACCTGCGTTCTGCATCCATGTCGCCGAATGCCTGCGCGGGCTCCCCGCGGTGTTCGACAACCGGCGCCGGCCGTGGATTATCGCGGACAACGGAACGCCCGGTGAGATCGGCGAGGTGATCCAGCGCTGTCCCACGGGCGCGCTGCACTTCCGCCGCCTGGACGGCGGGCCGCAGGAGCCGGTGCCGGACCAAACCACGGTCCAAGAACGCCCGAACGGCCCGTTGTTCATCCGCGGCAACATCAGGATCTTCGGCCAGGACCACGCGCTGGTCAGGCAGGACACCCGGGTGGCGCTGTGCCGGTGCGGCGCCTCGGCCAACAAGCCGTTCTGCGACGGCAGCCATCGCAAGATAGGGTTCCGGACCACGCGCGGACCGGCGTGAGCGCGGGTAGCGATGACGCAGCAGATACCCCAGGCCGCCGCGTCTCGGCGGGCACGGGGCGGAGCGGTCAGCGAACTTCGGTGTACTGGCTAGGGTCCAGCTCCACGACGTCGGCGTAGTCGCTGCCCCGTGACTCGGTGACGTTGGTGTACCGGCTGCCGTCCAGCCGCACGACACGGAAGCTGTGCCTGGTGACCAGCTTGCGCAGGTGCCGCATCCCGCTCATGCCCGCGAGCGCGACAGCGATCGCGGCGACGAGGACCGATCCGCCGAACAACGCGAGCCCGCCGACGACGTGTCCCAGCATCATCAGGATCACGCCGGCCAGCAGGGCCACCGGCACGGCCGCCACCAGCAGCAGCGCGAGCACCGTCACGGCGATCACCGCCCTGGCCGACCAGTCCGGCGTCCGCCCCGCATACCAATCGGTCATCATGCTCACCTCTCAACGCCCAGAGCCTGTCAAGGACCCTGGCCTGCCCCGAATAACACGACATGTCGTGTCCTTTGGATGAACGCTCCTCCCGATCAGAATCATCCCGTTCGGCGCCCCGTGGCTCTGGCTTCCACCGGTCGCTGTTTCGTGAACGACCCCGGACGTGGCCACGAGAACGGCCGCCTGCTCTACTTGACAGGCATCACTACCGGGCGTTTGAGGAGGTGAGGGCACGGTGGGAGCTGACCAGCGCCCTCCGTCGGAGTCGGCAGATCCGCCTGCGGGAAAGGCCGACATCGCCCCGGGGGCGGTGACCGGAAGGATCTGGTACCAGAGCTTCACCGACCCGGCCACCGATGCTGCATATTTCACCCGGCTGGATGCCTACCTGCGGTCGGTCGCCGGTACCGGGTTCGAGATCGCGGTGGCCGGGATTCAGCCCGGTGACCGGTACCTGCACCCGATCACCGAGTTCCGCTGCGCGGCGCAGGTGATCGCCAACGCGCTCACCGCTCACCGTGAGGGATATGACGCGTTCGTTGTCGGTCACTTCCAGGAACCCGGCCTGGCCGAGGCCCGGGCCGCCGTCGACATGCCCGTTATCGGGCTGGGTGAAGCGACCATGCTGCACGCCTGCACGCTGGGCCGCAGGATCGGCCTGGTCACCATCAACCCGGTATTCATTCCGTACCACGAGGATCAGATCGCGCGGTACGGCCTGCAGCGGCGGGTGATCGCGGTCGGCGCGCTCGACGCGGACGTCGCACAGCTCAACAAGGCCTTCGACGACGAACGCGCGTACACCCGGCTCCGCGAGTCGTTCATCGAGCAGGCCGGGTCCATGCTCGATCGCGGCGTGGAGGTGATCATTCCGGCAGGCGGTTACCCGATGCTGCTGTTCGGCCGCGAACACGGCTTTGCCATCGGTGCGGCGACGGTGCTAAACGGGCTGCCCGTCGCGGTTGCGGCTGCCGAAACCGCGATCCGGCTCCGGCGGCTGAACGGCACCTGCACCAGCCGCCGGGCCAGCTACGCCCTGCCGCCCGGCGAAGCCGTCGAGGAATTCGGCCGCTTCTTCGTCCCGCCCGCGCCGGCCGACGAAGCGGGCCCGCCAGGCTGAACCGGGCCCGGCTGCGCGGCCGGGTCGTCCGGCACCCGGCTCGGCACGATGCCGAAGTGGTCCCGGTACGCCGCCAGCGGCCGCGCCCTGCCCCGGAGGGGCGTCTTGACGGCGGGCGACGAGTGGTTATTCGCGCAGCGGGGGTTCGGACCAGGATTGCGCGGTGCGCCACTGGCTGTCCGGATACCGGGTTTGCAGAGTGCGCTTCCAGCGTCCGATCAGGTCATCGGGCCGGTGGGTCCGCCGGTAGCGGCATACGGCTCGCCAGTAGGCCGCCTCGGGCGCGGCGTAGGTGCGCGGGAAACGGCGCAGGACCTCGTCGTACGCCAGCTCGGCATCCAGGTCGCGGTGCTGCCGGGCGAGGGCGCGGGCCCGTCCGAGCAGGAGCCTGGCGGTGAACTCGGCAGGCGGCCAGTATCCCTGCCAGGCGTCGTATTCAAAGCCATCCGGGCCAAGGACGCGCAGGTCCGGCGTCCAGATCTGGCGGAAGCGCTCGACCAGCGGCGCGTTGGCCTCGTCGGTGGTGTCGATCTGCACCGGCACGAAGTTCTCGGTGATCGTGGCGACGACCGCCGCCTCGCGGTAGCTGACGTTCTTCAGCGCCGCGCAGCCGCCTCAAGTGGGGGAGAAGAAGTCCACGAGCACCAGTGTCCCGGCCTGTTCTGCCTCTTGGCGGGCGGCGTCCAGGTCGGCAGGCCGCCACGAGATCGTTTCCATCGCCTACTCCCTTCCGGGTGGTAAGGGGCCGTCTGGTGACAGTGTGCTGCCGCCGACCGCTGCGAGTCGAATCGGCCGCCGCCGGGGCCGCGCGATCCCGGGCCTGTCTTGCCACCGTGCCCCCTGGAAGGGACAATGTCGCTGATGCGACCCTTCGGTTTAGCCTGAGCCCGTGGCGTCCGAGCCTGGGCCGTCGGCGTTGGCGGCCAGCGGCCAGGCTGGTTTGTGCCCGGCCGCCGTCGAGCCGACCGTGAACCTGCTGCGCCGCGTGCGCCGCCTGGCGACCGGGGCCGTCAGGCCCCGTGCCTTAAGCGGCCGGGGGTAGACGACGACGCGAGCGCTCACGCCGCTTCGCGCTCGGCCGACGCGGCGAGGGCGGGGCGCGCCATCGTGGTCGGCGCGGCAAGCACCACCGGGCGGACCTGCGGGAGGGCGTCGCTCCCGCCGATCGGCAGCGCGTCCGCGTCCGGGTGCTTGATCACCAGCCACAGCGGGATGCCGCAGACGGCACTGAAAATCAGGGCACAGAGCGGGATGTTCAGCCAGAACCAGGCCATGTCTCTCACCTCCAAGGAGAGCACGCCGGCGAACGGTTCGCCGGCGCTAGGTCTCCAGCCTCGGGAAAAGGGGCCGGGGGAGACACCGGGGGCTCAGGGGGAAACACAAGGGAGCGGCGCAGCGGGCGTCCGCACCAGCCACCGGCACGGTCGTCATGGTGTGCTCCGGCGATCGCGCGATGGTTCCCTTCCTCCGGGAGCTGGCTCGCTGATGATTTCGAGTTTATAATTTTTATGTGCGTATTCTATCGCCCCGGCATGCAGTCCAGGTTCTCGTTGCCGTCATGATTGCTTTGCCGGTAGCGGGCACCGCCGTGCTGCTGGCCCACGCCAGCGGCATGCATCCGCGCCTGGCTCCGCAGGTCCACCCGTCCGGCCAGGCCAGCTCCGTCACGGAGGCCGCCTCGATCCCGGGAGCCGCTGCGGGAACGCAGGCCGACTCGGCCAGGCAGGCCGCGTCCGCCGTGCCGGCCGGCCCGGCCGGCATCCCGGTGACGGGCGCCGCCTTGGCCAACGCGGCCACCGGCCGGGTCTTGTGGAGTGTCGGCCTTGACACCGAACGGCCGATCGGCAGCATCGTGAAGGTCATGACGGCCCTGGTGGTGATCCAGGCCGGTGACCTGAACCGAGAGATCACGGTGCCTGAGTCGGTCATCGCCTACCTGGACAGCCAGGACGGGCCGAGCACCGCGGGCCTGATCGTAGGCGACCGGCTGACCGCGCGGGAGCTGCTCGAGGCGCTGCTGCTGCCGTCCGGCTGCGACGCCGCCTATACCCTCGCGCAGGCCTACGGCCCGGGAATCGGCGCGTTCATCGCCAAGATGAATACCGAAGCCCGAAGGCTCGGCCTGACCGGCACGCACTTCTCGAACTTCGACGGCATGCCGTGGCCGAGCGAGTACTCCACCTGGTCGACCCCGGCGAACCTGATCGCGCTGGGCCGGGAGGCCATGAGCTACCCGGTGTTCCGCACGATCGTCGGTCAGGCCAGCTACTGGCTCCCGGCGGGCGACGGCCACCACGGCTACCTGTGGCAGAACACCAACCCGCTGATCGGCGCCTACCCCGGCGCCACCGGGATCAAGACCGGCGACACCCGGGCGGCCGGCAACTGCCTGCTGTTCGAGGCGACCCGGAACGGCCTGACCTTGATCGGGGTGACGCTGGGTACCCCCGGCGACGACATCACCGTCACCGGCCCGGTCGCCACCCGCGTCCTGAACTGGGGCTTCAGCCACTTCTGAGCAAAAGGCGGCACGCGGACGGGCCCGACCACGCCCACTTTCCTCCGGTTTCCCCGGGGCTCGCCTACCCTGGGGGTGTCCGCCGCAGCGTCGTGGTTCCGCCGTGCAAGGCGGCCGTCCGAGCCCGGAGGATTTATCCCGAACGGCTCGGGGTGGCAGCCCCGATCGAGGTACCACCGGGCCGGTCGCGAGGAAGGGAAACCGTGACGTGAACTCGTTGCCCCCGGCAGGTACGTCGTCTCTCGGCGGCCCGCCCTCGCCGAGATCGACTGGCGCGCAATTGTGGCTTCGCTTCCTGTCCGGGCCGGACATAGACGTGCTCGGCATCTCCCACGCTGAGATAGTTGCGGCAGCGGAGGACGCCGTACGCGCGCACGGCGACGGGCGCGCTGTCGCCGAGCCGAGGGTGCACCTGATCCCGGACAACGACGGCGCCGGTCATTTCAACGTGCTCCGCGGGCATCTGCCGGGGCGGTACGCCAGCGGCGTCAAGGTGGTCGGCGACTTCGTGGCGAACTATGCCGCCGGGCTGCCCAGCGAACTCGGGCTGCTGATGCTGTTCGATCCGCAGACGGGTGCCCCGCTGGCGGTCATGGACGCCACCATGATTACGGCCTGCCGGACGGGCGCCATGACCGCCGTGGGCGCCCGCTACCTGGCCCGGCGCGATTCCCGCGTGCTCGGCCACGTCGGGGCCCGCGGGACCGCGTTCTGGAACGTGGTGCTGCTGGATGAGATGTTCGACCTAGACGAGATCCGGATCGCGAGCCGTCGGCCCGAGTCCCGTGAGGCGTTCGCGCAGCAGCTGGCCGCGGTCACCAGCACCCCCGTCCGGGTGACGTCGACCGCCGAGGAGGCCTTCGACGGCGCCGACATCTTGGTCGAGGCGTCGCGGCTCACCGCGCCCGAGCCGCTGCTGCGCACCGGCTCGGTCAAGCCCGGTGCCTTCGTGGTCCCGTACGGCACGGTCAGCGCGGTGGAGCTCGACCTGCTCGACGTGATGGACAAGGTGGTGGTGGACGACTGGCGCGAGGCGCAGTCAGGACGGTTCGGCGCGCTGCGCCGCCATGTCGACACCGGGCGTCTGTCGGCTGCCTCGCTCTACGCCGAGCTGGGCCAGATCGTCACCGGCCGGATGCCGGGCCGCGAACGCCCCGATGAGCGGATCCTGTTCTGGCACCGCGGGCTGGCCATCCTCGACATCGCGGTCGGCCTGGCCATCTTGCGCCGGGCGGAGCAGCAGGGCGCCGGGACGATGCTCCGGTACCGCTAAGTGATGTCCACCGTCACCATCACCCAGGTCGGCGATCCGGATCTCGGGCTCATCCGGGCCGTCGCCGCCGGCCAGCGCGTCAGCATCGGGCCAGGCCTGCTCGCGGCGGCTCAGCAGCGCTGCCGGCAGGCCCGGCGGGCGCTGCGCGACGGGCTGCCGGTGTACGGCGTGAACACCGGCATGGGAGCTCTTTCCTCAGTCCGGCTGACCGAACAGCAGCAGATTTCCCAGCAGCGCAACCTGCTTCTGGCGCGGGCCACAGGCGGTCCGCCGTGGCTCGACCCATTCGAGGTCCGGGCGATCATCACCGTCAGGCTGCTGACGTTCCTGACCGGCGATGCCGCCGTGTCCGGCGGGCTGTGCCAGCGGCTCGCCGATTTCCTTGACCACCGCATCGTCCCCGCGGTCCCCCGCACCGGTGCGGGGTCGGCGGGCGAGATCATGCAGCTGGCGCATGCGTTCGGGCCTATCGCGGGCATCGGCCAGGTGCTCGAGCCAGACGGCGGCCTGCGGCCCGCAAGGCAGGCACTGCGGAACCGTGGGCTGAGCGAATTCCGCCTCGGTCCCAAGGAGGGCATCGCCTTGATCCAGGGCGTACCCGGGGCCACCGGCCTGTGCGCGCTGCGCCTCGGCGAGGCTGCGGCGCTTACCTCGCTCATGGAGGCGGCCGCGGCGCTGTCTATCGCCGCGGCCAGGGCGCCGCGCGATCCCTACCGCGCCGCATGCGGGCGCGGCGATGAGATTCTTGCTGCGGTGCTCGGGCGGCTCCGCGCGGCCGCGGGCGATGACCCGTCGCCGCGGTCGCTGCAGGCGCCGGTGTCGTTCAGGGTCGCCGGCCCGGTGCTGGCCCAGGTACTCCGGGCTGCCGCCCAGCTGGAGGCGGCCGCCCATCGGTCCCTGACCGGGGTCACCGATTCTCCCGCCTGGCTCGGCGGACGATTCACCGGTACTGCCGGGTTCCACGGAATTGACCTATCCGCGCATTTCGACCAGCTCACCGCGGCGTTCTGCCATGCGGCGGAGGTGGCAGCGGCGCGCATCCACCGGCTGATGGATCCCGCGGTTACGGGTCTGCCCGCGCAGCTCGCCCGTGAGCCGGGTCCCGAAGCCGGCCTTGCGCCCGTCCACAAACGGGCGGCCGGCGAGGTCCATGCCATGCGGCGCCTTGCGGTCGCCACCGCGGTCGGCCTGATCGAGACGTCCGGCGGCCAGGAGGACGTGCAGTCCTTTGCCTGGGAAGCTGCCGAGAAGCTCTCCGCCGCGTTGCGCCACGCTCGCGCGGTCACGGCCTGCGAGCTGCTGGTCGGCTATCAGGCCGCCGCGCTGTCCGGACGCCCGACGCCACCGGGATGCCGACCGCTGCTGGACTGGCTGGCCGGACTGATCGGCCCGATCAGCGGCGACCGGCCGTTCGGCGACGATATCGAGCGTTTGATCCAGGCAGGCTGCCCCCCGGCTGACGAGGCCGGAACGTACGCCTGACCCGGGACATCGGCCAGCCGAGGGGTCGGCCGGGCTGCCCCGGGCCTACCTGCTGGCTCCGGTGAGCTGGGTGGCGGGTAGCTGGGCGCCGCGGCCGGCGATGCGGACGGCGATGAGGTAGCCGGCGGCGGCGACGACGCCGCCGACGATCCAGGAGATGTCGGCGCCGCCGAGGGCGTTGACCAGGGGGCCTTTGAGGTCGGTCTGGTCGACGAAGAGCAGTTCCACGCCGCAGGCGA
>JASIGD010000315.1 GCA_030045295.1 Streptosporangiaceae bacterium | reverse complement strand
CGGGCCCAGGAGTGCGCCGGATCTGTCCGGTCCCCCGCCCAGTCCCCGAACACCTGCAGGGGCGCGCCTGCCGCCGCGCAGACCGCGGCGAGTTGCCGCGGCAGGGCCGGGTCGGCCGTGAGGTCCACGGCGAGCACCGGCTTGCGCCGCCGCACCGCGGCGTGCACCAGCTGGAAGCTCGTGGCCAGCACGTCCTGTTCGGCCGAGCCGCACACCGACACCCCGCCGGCCAGCTCGGCCCAGGACACGGTGACCCGGGTGCCGGACCCCGCCGTCACGCCGAGGCAAGCGCCCTCCCTGGTCACGACGCCGCCTGCCCGGATCGTCCGCCTGGTCGTGGTCCGCCGGCCGGCCGCCAGCAGGCCAGGCCGGGGCGGCGGCACGTTCCACTCGTCGGTGTGCAGCCAGATCAGCCAGCCGATCACCGCCGCTTCGGCGGCGCCGGCCACGACGGCCAGCGGCAGCTGCCGCGGCAGCCAGCTGCTGATCCCGGTGAACGCGGCGTTGAAGTGCACCAGGTGGGCGGCCTGGTGCCCGCTGGCGCCGAGGTAGGCGGCGACCCGGGCCGGGCCGTCGGCGAACCCGGCGGCCGCGGCGCGCGGACCCACCGCGAGCGTCCACGCCACTCCGACGATCAGCGGGCCGACAAGCCACGAAAGCCGCCACCTGGTCACCCTGGTGACCAGGCAGAACAGCACGGCGAGGATGATGGTCAGCTGCGCGAACAGAACGTGCGCGAGCACGACGAGGACCATGAAAGCAGCCAGGAACTCGCCGCGGCGGGGCGCGTCCCGGGGGACGAGGTAGCGGGCACGCCGTGGCATCTGCTGGGTATCGGTCACGACCCTGGCCGGCATGTCGATCCAGGGTTACAGGCGGAACGGCGCGTGTCCAGGTAGTCACCCTTTCGACACGCTTACGGATGCTAACGGCGCGCTGACCTTAGCCTCAGTTGTCTCAATCGCTACTCGGAACAACTCTGGCTTCAGCATCACCACGGTAAGGCCGACCGGGGAGCGCGAGGAGGAGTCGTCGAACCTGACCGTCACCGTGGTCACCGGCTGCCCCGGCGCCAGCCGCAGGCTGCGCGCGACCGCGGGCTGCGGGGGGCTCATCTCGACGCTCACCGCGGCCGCCGGCGCGTCGGTCAGCATCGTGTCGAAGGACGGGAACTCCTGATCCGCCTTCTGGTCGGCCGCGGGATCGGACTCCGCGTCCCCGCCGGGCGACGGGTCGTGCAGGTACGCGGTTGACACGGCCGCGGGCTCACCCGCCGCCACCCAGACGCAGCGGACGACGCGGATCGGCGCGCCGATGGGCAGGCCGAGCGCCCAGGCCACATCCTGCGGTGCCTCGCGCCGCGACACGTGCCTGGTCTGGCACGTGATCGCGGTGCCCATCGGGTCGAGCCGGGTGCCGAAGCCGGCCGCGCCCTCGACCGGAATCCAGTAGTCGGCCGGGCTGGCCCGGTACAACTGCCCGTCGGGCAGCCGGCGGACCAGCGAGCGGCGGGACAGATCGCTGATCGCGGCGTCGATCTCGGTCAGGCTGACGTCGTACCTTCTGGCCAGCGCGCTGCGCCGGGGCAGCCGCCAGCCCGGCTCGCGGTGGACCAGCGCCGCGGCGATCCGGTCGGCGAGCACCTCGGTGGCCCTGACCGGTATCCGCGGTTCCGGCACGGCGGCGCCGGCCGGCGCGGCCTTGACCGAAGCGGCACTGACCGAAGCGGCACTGACCGAAGACGGACCCAGCTGCGCGGGGACCGCGTGGTCACTGTCGTCAGGGCTAGCGGTCATTCCGGGTATCGCCCAACGTGCCCTCACTCATCTTGGGGCTGAAGCGCGGCGGCACTCTCTGTCTGTCCCACGCCCATTGATACGCACGTTGGGCGAATGGAAATCAACAGGCACGGGATGAGGAGACGGCTAATTTATGTCATGCAGGTGAACGACGATCGGCGGGCGGCGGGCCGGACGGCGAAAGGCGCGGCGCCGGACGGGGCCGGCGCTCGCGCCCTCTGCCGGGCCGGCTGGGCTCAGACGGCGACGTTGACCGTCGTTACCTCGCCGTAGTCGGCCTGAACCGAACGCTCGGCCCGCACGCCACCCGGGGCGAGGACGCGCAGGGTCCACGGCCCGGGGGCGGCAAAGAACCTGAAGCCGCCGTCGTCCCCCAGCGGGACCTCGGCCACGAACTCGTCGCCGGTGCCGAGCAGCCGCGCGTAACCGGTGCCAACCGCGGCGCCGTCGTGGGTGACCCGGCCTTCGACGACCGCCTGGTTGCCGACCGCGACCGTCGCGCTGGCGCCGCCCGCGGGCGCGCCGCACCCTTGAGGGGTGCTGGGGAGGTGGGCGGTGCTCACCGGGCCTCGCCGAGCTCGATGGGCACCCCGACCAGCGACCCGTACTCGGTCCAGGAGCCGTCGTAGTTCTTGACGTTGGGCAGCCCGAGCAGCTCGTGCAGGACGAACCAGGTGTGCGCGGACCGCTCGCCGATCCGGCAGTAGGCGATGGTGTCCCGGCTGAAGTCCAGGCCCGCCTCGCCCTGGTACAGCTGGTTGAGCTCGTCGTCGGACCGGAACGTGCCGTCCTCGTTCGCCGCCTTGGACCACGGCACGTTGCGCGCGGTCGGGATGTGCCCGGCCCGCTGCGCCTGCTCCAGCGGGAGGTGCGCCGGGGCCAGCAGCCGGCCCGCGAACTCGTCGGGGGAGCGGACGTCGACCAGGTTGCGCCTGCCGATCGCGTCGATCACCTCATCGCGCAGCGCGCGCAGCGACGGGTCCTGATCCTTGGCGGTGTACCTGGTACGCGGGCGTTCGGGCACGTCCGTGGTGAGCTCATGCGAATCCAGCTCCCACTTCTTGCGGCCGCCGTCCAGCAGCAGCACCTTGTCGTGCCCGTACAGCTTGAAGTACCAGTAGGCGTACGCGGCGAACCAGTTGTTGTTGCCGCCGTAGAGCAGCACGGTGTCATCGTTGGAGATGCCCCGCTCGGACAGCAGGGCCTCGAAGCCCGTCTTGTCCACGAAGTCACGCCGGACCGGATCTTGCAGGTCCTTTTTCCAGTCCAGCTTGACGGCGGTCGGGATGTGGCCCTTGTCGTAGGCGCTGGTGTCTTCGTCTACCTCCACGATGACGACATTGGGGTCACCGATATGGGCCTCCGCCCAGTCGGCGTCCACGAGGACGTCGGAGCGACTCATGGTGGAATTTCCTCCTTCTCCGGCCCGGTCCCTAGGCGGACGGCCGGATCTTTAGGTTCGGCTGGATGAGCAGGCGCCGGAATCAGCCGGGCGCGCGGCCTCGAAAGCTCAGGCGGCAGGACGCGGACAGATGGCGGTAGCGACGTGGCAGAAGTCAACGGCACGCCGCTTGGTCAGCATCTTCGCTGTCCAGGACATCACGAACCAGATGCTATGCGGGCCGGGCCAGGCTGTCACTTTCACGGCTCGATCACCGAGCCCAGCGCGGCGATCACGTCGGCCTTGCGCGGGGGACCCACGGCGCGCTTGACGATGGAACCGCCCGGGTCGAGCACCAGCACGGTGGGGGTGCTGGTGATCCGCAGCCGCCGCGCCAGGTCCAGCCGCGAGGCGGCGTCGATCTCGACGTGCCGCACGCCGTCCACCATCTCCGCTACCTGGGCCAGGATCTGCCGTGTCGGGCGGCACGGCGCGCAGAAGGCGGTGGAGAACTGGACCAGGGTGGCGCGCTCACCCAGCCGGCTGCCGAGGTCGGTCTCGGTCAGGGCGTCCGCCCGAGCCTGGGGCACGGCGGTCCCCGCCGGCGCGGCGCGGAACCTCCCGGCCCGGCGGCGCAGCACCACCCCCAGTACCGTGGCTGCGGCCAGCGCCGCGGCCAGCGCGATCAGCCCGCCAGTCATGCTCAGCGATAGCGCTGGCACGGCGCCATCCATTCCCGCCCGGGCAGGATGGATGGGCGGTGCCGCGGGTCAGGTCGGCGTGACCGTCACCAGCAGCCGGTTCCCCGCCGTGATCTCGAACTTGCTGATCGGCCCCGCGGTGCTCGGCACCGAACCCGGGTACCACACGTGCCCCTCGTCGGAGGAGGTCGTCCAGGAGCCCGCGAAGGTCCGGCTTCCGTCGGGGTGGACGGCCCAGAGCTGGCACGTGGTCCCGACCGCGATGTCGTGCACCTCGACCTGGACGGCGTTGCCCCACAGTTCGCTCGCGTAGGCGACGGTGGCGCTCGCCCCGGTAGCCGGGCTAGTCCCCTGCACGGTCTCCCACTGACCGGCCCCGGCCGAAGGGGAGATCACCTGGGTGCCGGAGTTCGCTGCCTTCAGCCCGCCGAACAGCCCGGCCGCGATCAGCACGACGGCCGCGGCGGCCGACACCCAGCGCCACCGGTTCCTGCGCCGCCTGGCTTCGGCCAGGTCGCGCACGGTACCGAGCAGTTCCTCGGGCGGCTGCTCGGCGGTGACCGGGCCAACGGCGTCGTCGGCGGAGATCCGGCTGACCTCGTCCGGGTTTACCCGGGCCAGCAGCGCCGGGATGCCGGCCAGGCCGGCCAGCTCGTCCCGGCAGTCCTTGCAGGTGGCCAGGTGGGCGTCGACCAGCGCGCGCTCGGCGGGGTCGATGGCCCCGAGCACGTACACGCCAAGCGACATCCTTGCCTCGGCGCAGTCCCAGGTCTGTGTCATGGTCCCAGCCCTCGTTCCTGCAGCGCCAGCTTGAGTGCCTTCAGCGCGTAAAAGGTCCGCGATTTCACGGTACCTGCCGGTATGCCCAGCGTGGCCGCGGCCTCGGCCACCGAGCAACCGCGGTAGTAGGTCTCCACGATCACCCGGCGGTGGTCCGGCCGCAGCGAGGCCAGCGCGTCGGCGACGGCCCAGGATTCAAGCGTCCGGTCGGCGTCATCGTCAGACGGCAGCAGCTCGAGGGCCGCCTGGCCGGTCTCCGGCGGCCTGGCCTGCCGGGCGCGGTAGGAATCGACGGCGAGGTTGCGCGCCACAGCGAACAGCCACGGCCTGGCCGGCCGGTCGGCCAACGCCTCGGGATGGCGCCACGCCCGCACGATCGTTTCCTGCACTAGGTCCTCCGCACGCTGCCTGTCCCCGCCCATGAGGTGGAGGGCATACCGAAGCAGGGCGCCGCCGTGTTCGGCGTACAGTGCCCGGACAAACGCCTCGTCTGCCACCCGCCCCGTACGGGACGAGGTTCCCGCGTTCGGCACACCACTAGATACGTCCGGCTGGGCCGGGCGGTTCAATGGGCCAGGAAGTTTCTCCCCGTCGGGCAGCCCGCCCGGCACGCCAGAGCCAGGCACGCCAGGACCCGGCACGCCAGGGCCCGGCACTTCAGGACCTGGAGTGCTCGGGGGAACGTACTGGCTCATGCTCACTCACGCTTGCTCAGTGCCAAGACTTCGCAACGTACTGGTATGAATACTTTTAGTGTGGCATACCGCCGGTCCCGGGGTCATCCCCCGGCGAACTGGGGCAGGACCTCGATCTGGGCGGCGTCCTGGAGGACCAGGCCCGGGGCGGTGAGGCGGCTGGCGGGCGCGCCGTCGACGAGGAACGAGGACGTCGCGAGCACCGACCGCAGCCGCCCGTCGTCACCGCGCCGCGCCACGATCACGTCCAGCGCCTCCGCCAGCGTCCGCGCCTCGACCGACTCCGCCGCGACGCCCGCCGCGTCCTTGGCCGCGGCCCAGTACTGGATTGTCACTTTGGCCATTTTCGGTATTCTCTTCTCAGCGGGACCCGGGCGCCGTTGCCCCCGGGTCCTCGTCTGTTTATACAACTGGTGAGGAGCGACCGCACCAGCGAGTGGAGGTGCCGCCGAGTGAGCGACCTGCTGCTGATCACTGGCGCGCTCGAGCCGTCCGCGGAGATCCTGCCCGCTCTCGGGCTCCTGCTGCACCCGGTCCGCGTGCTGCCCGCGGACGCGTCCGCCCTGGTGGAGGCCCCGCCCGCCGACGCGGTGCTGATGGATGCGCGACGCGACCTGGCGCACGCCAAGAGCATCTGCAGGCTACTGCACGCGACCGGGCTGGACTGCCCGCTGTTCGCGATCGTGACCGAAGGCGGCCTCGCCGCGGTCAACGCGGAGTGGGGCGTGGACGACGTGATCTTGCAGACCGCCGGGCCCGCTGAAGTCGAGGCCAGGATCAGGCTCGCCATCGGCCGCCGGGCCGTCGCCGCCGCGGCGGACGCGCCCGATGAGATCCGCTCGGGCGAGCTCGCCATCGACGAGGCCACCTACGCGGCCCGGCTGCGCGGCCGGGTACTCGACCTGACCTTCAAGGAATTCGAGCTGCTCAAGTTCCTGGCCCAGCATCCCGGCCGGGTCTTCACCCGGGCCCAGCTGCTGCAGGAGGTCTGGGGCTACGACTACTTCGGCGGCACCCGCACGGTCGACGTGCACGTCCGCCGGCTGCGGGCCAAGCTCGGCCCCGAGCACGAGGCGCTGATCGGCACGGTGCGCAACGTCGGCTACCGGTTCGTGCCGGTCAAGACCGAGCGGGCCGACCACGCCGGCGACGAGCGGGCCCGCGGGACACTAGAGGGCAGGGCGCGAGAGGCAGCGGCCGCGCGGGGCATGGGCGCCCTCGGGCCCGCCGGGACCCGGGGCACAGCACCCGCGCGATGACCGGGGCCGAGCGGGCGATCACCGCCGGCAGGCTCACCCCGGCCCAGGTCAGCGGCGTCCTCGCGCTGGCCGGGGCCGCGGAAGCGGCCGACGGGGTAGCGCCGCTGTCAGAGCACGTACTGTTGCACTTGCGCTACGACGCGGGGTCTGGGCCTGGCCCGGACCCGGCGACCCCCGGGCCAGAGCGCGATCTGATCCTGACCGTGGCCGGCGAGATCGCCGGCTACGCGCACCTGGACGCCGCCGGCCAGGAGCTGAGCGGCGAGCTGGTGATCCACCCGGATTACCGGCGGCGAGGGCTCGGCCTGGCCCTGGTGCGCGAACTGACGGCGGGGGCGGACGGGCACCCGGTCCGGCTCTGGGCCCACGGCGACCTGCCCGCCGCCGCGAGGCTCGCCCGCGCCGCGGGATTCGACCGGTTCCGCGCCCTGTGGCAGATGCGCCGGTCGCTGCGCGACCCGCTGGACCAGCCTCGCTTCCCGGCCGGCCTCACGGTGCGACCGTTCCGGCCCGGCCAGGACGAGGATGAGTGGCTGGGCCTCAACAGCCGCGCGTTCGCCAAGCACCCGGAGCAGGGGACGTGGACCAGGCACGACCTCGAACTGCGGGAACGGGAGCCCTGGTTCGAGCCGGCGGGCTTCTTCATCGCCGAACGGAACGGTGTCATGACGGGCTTCCACTGGACCAAGGTGGCCGAGCCCGCGGATGCTCCGGACAGCAGCGGCGAGGTCTACGTCGTGGGGGTGGACCCCGCCGAGCAAGGCACCGGGCTCGGCCGGGCGCTGACCCTGGCCGGGCTGCGCTACCTGCGCGACCGCGGCCTGGGCCAGGTGATGCTCTACGTTGACGAGGACAACGTGCGCGCGATCAGGATGTACCAGGCCCTCGGCTTCACGCGCTCGAGAACCGACGTGATGTACCGGCGGGGCTAGCTGTCCTGGATCCCCAGGGCCTCGTCGAGCTCCGCGGGGGTGAGCGGCCGGTCGGTCGCCGCCACCGCGGTCAGCACCTCGGCGTAGAGCTCGATCTCATCGAGGGCGACGCGGTCGTGAACACGAAGGTCCAACTGCTTCGGAATCGTGCTCACCTCCGGCGC
>JASIGD010000314.1 GCA_030045295.1 Streptosporangiaceae bacterium | reverse complement strand
GGGAGCCGCCGCCGCGACCCGCCACGGCGCCCAGACGGCCATGCCGAGGCCGGCTGATATCCTCACCGCAACCGGCGTACGGTGGCCGGTCGCCTGAGGCCGTGTGCATTCCGAGGACAGGTGAACTTCAGGTAACATTCTCCGGAGGAGAATCTGAACTAATGACGCCTGACCTGCGGGAATTCGAGCTTGACGGGGGAGACGAGGCAGCGCCCGCCGGCCGCGGTAAGAACTCGGCGCGCGACCACGTGCCTGCCGTGGTCGCCGCGCTGGCCGGGATGTTCGCCGCGGCCCCCGAACGCGGCGCGCCCGGCAGCGGCACCCGCCAGCGTACCTGGCTGGACACCTTCGACTGGCGGCTGTACCGCGCTGGGCTGGTGCTCGAGTACTCCCACGCCAAGCGCGCCGGGCGCCTGCTCCTGACCCAGGACGGCGCGGTGCAGGCCGAGCAGCCCGTGACCGACTGGCGGCCGCGGCGTCCGACTCTCGCCGAGAATCTGCCCGCCGGGCCCGTGCGGGACCGGATTTCCAAGCTAACCAGCCCGAGGGCGCTGCTGCCGGTGGTCCGGGCGGTCAGCACGGTCAGCGTCACGCGGCTGCTCAACGCGGACGGCAAGACGGTCGCCCGCCTGATCGTGGATTCCTCGACGGTCACCGGGGCCGACCTGACCGTGCAATTGCCGCCGCGGCTGGCCGTCGCCGAAGTCCGCGGTTACCCCGGCCAGGCCCGCCGGGCCGCCCGGCTGCTGGCCGGCGTCCCCGGTGTCACCCCGGCTACCCAGCCGCTGTTCACCGCCGCCCTGGATGCCCTCGGCCGCCGTCCCGGCGACTACTCCAGCGGCGTGGACGTCGAGATCACCGCGCAGATGCCGGCGCCGGTCGCCGTCGCCAGCCTGCTGCTGCGGCTGCTCGACACGATGGAACTGAACGTCGACGGCGTGCTCCGCGACATCGACACCGAGTTCCTGCATGACTTTCGGGTAGCGGTCCGCCGCACCCGGTCGGCGGTCAAGCTGCTCGGCGAGGTCCTGCCCGCCGGCCTGGCCGAGCACTACGCGGCCGAGTTCAAGTGGCTGGGCGACCTGACCACGCCGACCAGAGACCTCGACGTCCACCTGCTCGGGTTCGGCGCGATGGCCGGGCACCTGGCGGACGGGTCCGCGGCCGACCTCGAGCCGTTCCGCGCCTTCCTGCTCAGGCGCCGCGCCCGTGAGTTCCGGCGGCTGGCCGCCGCGCTGCGCACGCCGCGGTTCCGCGCGATCACCGATGGCTGGCGCAAGGCGCTCGTCGAGGCTCGTGACGCGCGCCGTCCCCGCGGCGGCATCACCGCCGCCGAACTGGCCGTCAGCCGGACCGGCCGCGCTTTCCGCAAGGTCGCTACGCGCGGCGCCGCGATCACCACGGCCTCACCTCCCGAGTCACTGCACGACCTGCGCAAGCGCTCCAAGGAGCTGCGCTATCTGCTGGAGTTCTTCGCGCCGCTGTACGATCCGCTGGTGTACCGGAAGGTCCTGGGTGACCTGAAGCAGCTGCAGGACTGCCTGGGCGAGTTCCAGGACAGCCAGGTGCAGCGGGAAGAGATCCACGTGATGGCCGACGCCATTTTGGCCGAGCGCGTGGCGCCCGCGGCGACGTTGCTGGCCATGGGTGAGGTGGCCGCCTGGCTCGCGATCAGCCAGGCCGAAGCCCGCGAGGACTTCGCCCAGCGCTTCGCCAAGTTCGCCGGGCCAGCCGGGCAGCAGCGGGTGCGGACGTTGCTCGCCGAGCCCGCCGAGGCCCTGTCGGCCAAGGCCGCCGCCGGGGCGGGCCAGTGAAGATCTACGCCACCTACAACATCAAGGGCGGCGTCGGCAAGACGACCGCCGCGGTCAACCTCGCGCACCTGTCCGCCGCCGAAGGCCAGCGCACCCTGCTCTGGGATCTCGACCCGCAGGGCGCGGCGAGCTTCTTGTTCCGGATCAAGCCCAGGGTCAAGGGCGGCGGGAAGGCGCTCATCCGCGGGACGAAGGCCCTGGACGGCGCCATCAAGGGCACCGATTTCGAGAACCTGGACCTCCTCCCCGCCGATTTCACGTACCGCAACATGGACCTGCTTCTCGGCGGCGCGGACAAGAAACCGACCCGCAAGCTCGCCCAGCTGCTCCGGCCGCTGGCCGCGGAGTACGACAACGTTTTCCTCGACTGCCCGCCGAGCATCTCGCTGGTCTCGGAAAACGTCATGCACGCCGCCGATGTCCTGCTGGTCCCGCTGATCCCGACCACCCTGTCGGTGCGCACGCTGGATCAGCTCACCGAATTCGTGGCCGGCTTCGACGGCCGCCGCCCCCAGGTGCGCGCGTTCTTCTCGATGGTGGATCGGCGCAAGAAGCTGCATCAGGAAATAACCCAAAATCTTTCGGCCGAACGACCCGGAGTAGCAGCGACCGTCATACCCGCCTTGTCCGTCATCGAGCGAATGTCCGTGGAGCGCGCCCCGGTCACCGCGTTCGCCCCCCGCAGCCAGGCCGCGCGCGCCTTCCGCGCCCTCTGGTCCGAGATCACCCTGGACGACGAGAAACCCCCGGACGAGGCCCGGGGACCAGCGCCCGTCTAGGGGCCGCTCCCTGGCGCTGCGCTCAGCCCTGCGGGTCCCGGCCCTGCCAAGTGGTGATGCAGGCCTCGTTGCCCTCGGCGTCGGAAAGGACCCAGAACGCGGGGGCTTCCGCGTCGTTGGTCATGGTGCCGCCCGCCGCCAGCGTGGCCTCGATGCGCGCAGCCGCCTCGTCGTGCGGCACCGACACGTCCAGGTGGATGCGGTTGCGCTGCGGCCGCGGCGCGTCCATCTGCTGGAACCAGACGGCCGGGCCCTCGCCGTACGGGTCGACCAGCGCGTCCGCGGGGCCGGACCGGCCGGGCTCGTCGGCGTAACTGAGCACGGCCTTCCAGAACGGCCGCACGGCGGCGATGTCGAGCGCGTCGATCCCGATCTCGATCAGCTGGACCGACCGCGGCGCCGTCCCCACGCCGCTGTCCGTGTTCAGCCTGGACTCGCCGACCAGGGCGGAGATCCGCCGGGCCAGCTCGATGTCGCGCGGCGTCACCCAGGCGACCGCCGCGGTCTGCAGAGACAGGATCACCCGGTCGGCGCGCAGGTCCATCCTCAGGTGGCCCTCGGCTGCGGGCACCGCCGCCGCCCGCGCGGCGAGGTCGGCCGCTAGCGGGAGCGATCCGGTGCGTACCTCGGTCCGGAACTCGCCCAGGACGTACCGCCACCCCAAGCCGGTGACGGCATCCGAGGCCTCCTTCCGGCTCAGCTTCCGGTAAGGACCGCGAGCGTCTTCTTCCATACCATTAGGCCTAGCTCACGAGGCGTTCTGGCGTTGCATGAAGGCCAGCGTCAACTGGTTGAATCCCTCCACGTCCTGGTAGATCGCGGCGTGCGCGCAGTCCTCGAACACGGCAAGCTCGGAGTTCGCGATCCCCTCAGTGAGCGGCGCGGCGAACCGCGTCGACGTCACGATGTCGTGCCGCCCGTACGTGATCAGGGTCGGGGCCTGGATGGAGCCGAGCACGGCCGTCGCGTCGTGCGCCAGCACCGCCCCGGACTGGCGCATGAAGGCGTCGACCGGCGGCATCGGGCGGCTGCGCACGAACTCGGCGAGGGACTCGACGTACTCGGGCCGCGCGGCGTACAGCTCCGGGGTCAGGCAGAACGGGAAGATCGAACTGATGACCATCTCGGTGACGCTGTCCAGGGCCCGGGCCGTGGTCCGCCAGAGCTCGACGATGACCGTCAGGAACGGGTCGGTCTTGTCCCAGGCGCTGTGCAGCTGCAGTGACCTCACCCGTTCCGGGTACTTGGCGGCCAGCCAGGTGCCGGTGGACGCGCCGAGCGAGACCCCGAAGACGTGCGCCCGGCCGATCCCGGCGGCCTGCATGAACGCCGCGACGTCATCGGCCAGGAGCTCCGTGGTGTAGACGCCTTCCGGCTTGCTGGACAGGCCCGCGCCGCGCAGGTCCACGCTGTAGCAGGTGAACTGCTTGGCGTAGTCGGCCACCTGGAACGCGTAGCACGCCTGGTCGGCCGCCAGGTACGGGATCAGCACGATCGGCTCGCCCTCGCCCTGCACCTCGTAGTTGATCTCGATTCCGTTCGCCTGCACCTTCGGCATCGTTGCCCTCCCGTATCCGCTGTTGAGTCGATCCTAGTGATCAGCGCTTTGACCGGCAGGGGCATAGCCCATCCTCCAGCCTGCCGAATCCGGCCGCACGCTCGCGCTTTGCGCCCGTGGCCACTCCCTCATGGAAGTGACCGGCCGGATCGCCCGGCCGGTCACTTCGACGACAAGTGAGGTCCTCAGCACCCGGCCTCAGTTACTCGGCGTCAGCCTCGGCCTCGGCCTCGGCTTCGGCCTCCTCGATTTCCAGCTCGAGCTCGGCTTCGGCCAGGGCGACCACGAACCCCAGTCCCTCGGCGATGTTCGTCGCCGCCGAGACCACGCGGGTGGTGCCCACGATGGGCGCCACCGCGACGAGGATATCTTCGACGTCATCGAGGTCGATGCCTGACTCGCTCGCCGGCAGGGTGTTGAGCGCGTAGGAAGCAGCGGGCGCGTCGACCGCCACCAGCGCGGCGATCCGGGCGATCATGAATTCGCGGGGAGGCAGGTCGCAGTTTTCCAGCGACGCGGTGGTCATTTCCGCGAGCGTGTCACTGACGGGCGTCTCATCATCTTCGGGCATGGCAGTTCTCCTTATTGAAGGTGTTGGAGTTGGTCCACCCATCATTCGCGGCGAACTTGGCTAACACTACTCTGGCCAGGTGCGCCAGGTCCGCCGGGTACCCCAACTACCGCGCCGGCCTGCGCCGGGACTCACCGCACCCGGGGTTACGTCAGGCTGGCCAGGCCCCGCAAATCGACGCAGGTGACGCCGCGGGCCTGGACGAAGACCATGAGCAGGTTGTCGCAGTGGCGGCAGCGCACGACAGTGCCCGGACCGCGCGGGTACACCGGCAGCTCAGCCACCTGCCTGGCCGTCCCGCACGACCCGCAGGTGCCCACGGCCGTGGTCATCTCGGTACCGAACACCTCGATCAGCAGGCCGCCGATGGCGTTACCGTCGAGGACGTTGTCTTCCAGGGGCTGCATCACGGTCCTCCCGTCGCGCCGAATCGTTCCGTCCTGATCCGTTCGGGCGGGTACCCGAGCGCGACCAGGCCGGCCGCGACGGCCTCCACGAAGGGCGTCGGGCCGCACACGTAGGTCAGCGGCTTTTGCGCCGCGGGCCAGGCCACCTCGGTCAGCATCTGCTTGTCGACCCGGCGGGCGTAGCCCGTCCAGCCCGGCGGCTGCTCCCTGGTCAGCGTCTGGATCACCGTGAGGCCCTCGGCAGGCCGGCTGAGTTCGTCGCGGAAGATCTCGTCGGCCCGGCTGCGCGAGGAGTAGAGCAGCTTGGTCGGTATGGTGCTGCCCAGGCGCGCCCGGTGCCGAAGCATGGCCCGTAGCGGGGCGATGCCCGATCCGCCCGCCACGAGCATGAGCGGCCCGCCGTCGGACGGGTCCCAGACGAAGTAGAGGCCGATCGGGCCGCGCAGCTCGATCTGGTCGCCTGGCCTCAGCTCCTGGGAGAGGTACGGCGAGACCTCGCCGTCGTCCAGCCGCTCGACCGTGATCGCGACCGGCTCGCCGGGCGCGGTGGAGATCGAGTATTCGCGCTCGGCCTGATAGCCGTCCTCCGCGGTGAGCCGGATGTCGAGGTGCTGCCCGGCCAGGTGGCCGGGCCAGTCCGGCACCTCGAACATCAGCGTGCGCACCTTGGGCGTCTCGTCGTGGACCGAGCTGACCGTGGCGGTCTGCCAGGTCAGTCGCCCGCGAACCGCTGTTCCCGCCATGGGTCTCCGTACATGTGGTATCCGTACATTTCCCAGAAGCCCGGCTCGTTCGTATCACGGAGCCGCAGGCCGCGTACCCATTTGGCGCTCTTCCAGAAGTACAGGTGCGGGACGAGCAGCCGGGCCGGGCCGCCGTGCTCGGCCGGCAGCGGGCCGCCGTCGTAGCTGAAGGCCACCCAGGCCTGCCCGTCCTTCAGGTCGGCTACCGGCAGGTTCGTCGTGTAGCCGCCGTCGCAGAAGGCGAGCACGTACGGGGCGTCATACTCGACCGCCCCGAGCAGCGTATCGACGGACACGCCCGTCCAGTTGGTGTCGAGCTTGGACCACCGGGTCACGCAGTGGATGTCCGCCGTGACCGTCTGGGTCGGCAGCGCCTGGAATTCCTGCCACGTCCAGCTCTTCGGCTCGCGGGCGCCCTCGATGGAGAACGTCCAGTTAGCCAGCGGCGTATGTGGTGTCGGCCCGGCCGAGAGCACGGGGAAATCGCTGGTCACGTACTGGCCGGGCGGGACACGACCCTCGGGCGCCTCGCGGCGCCGGCCGTGGAAGCCGCGCGAGATGAAACCCATAGCGGCAGCCTAACGCGGTGGCGATCAGGTAGAGATTCAGCCCCACGATGACCGCCGTGACCAGGCCTGCCGCCATCATCATCGGACGCCGGTTCACCAGCGTTCCCATCAGCTCCTTATTCGCGGTGAAGACCAGCAGCGGGATCAGCGCGAACGGAATGCCGAAGGAAAGGAAGACCTGGCTCAGGACCAGGGCCCTGGTGGGGCTGAACCCCACCCCGATCAGAATCAGGGCCGGGATCATCGTGATCGCCCGGCGCGCGAAGATCGGGATCTGGCGGTGGATGAAGCCCTGCATCACCACCTGGCCGGACATCGTGCCCACGCAGGAGGACGCGATCCCGGACGCGAGCAGGGCCAGGCCGAAGATCGTCCCGGCGTGCCCGCCCAGGTACTGGTTCAGCCCGCCGAACACCTGGCCCAGGTCGTTGCCCGCGCCGAACAGCCCGCGGGAGTGGAAGACCGCCGCGGCCGTGGCCAGCATGGCCAGGTTGATGACGCCGGCTATCCCCATCGCGATGCTGATGTCGATGATCTCGAAGCGGAAGATCTTGCGGCGCGCCGCGGGATTGGCGCCGACGATCCGGTTCTGGGTCAGCGATGAGTGCAGGTAGATCACGTGCGGCATGACCGTGGCGCCGATGATGCCGACCGCGAGCAGGGCCGACCCGGCGCCGGAGAACTGCGGCACGAACAGGCCGTGCGCCACTCCCGCGGCCGGCGGGCTGCTCTTCAGCACCTCCAGCCCGAAGGCCAGCACGACCACCGCGACCAGCCCGGTGAGCGTGGCCTCGAGCCGGCGGAAGCCCCACACCTGCATGCCGAGGATGGTGAAGGCCGCCACGCCGGTCAGCGCGGCCGACAGCCACATCGACAGGCCGAACACCAGGTGCAAGCCCAGCGCCGCGCCGACGAACTCCGCCAGGTCCGTGGCCATGGCGACCGCCTCGGCTTGCAGCCACAGCAGCACCACGACGCGGAACGGAAACCGGTCGCGGCACACCTCGGGCAGGCTGCGGCCGGTCGCGATGCCGAGCTTGGCGCTCATCGACTGGACCAGCATCGCCATCAGGTTCGCGGCCAGCACCACCCACAGCAGCGTGTACCCGAACTCCGATCCGCCCACCATGTTGGTGGCGAAGTTGCCCGGGTCGATGTAGGCCACCGCCGCGATGAACGCGGGGCCAAGGAACGGCAGCACCGCCCTGACCCCGCGTCTTTCACCGGAAAGGACCCGCTCAGCCGCTGCGATGATGCGGGCTTCGCCCGGGAGGGCGTCGTCCCCGACCACCACCTGCCGGTCGAGCCGGACCGTATCAGCCAACGGAAGGCCCGAGCCCCAGCGACTGAGGTGTGCTGGAGTCGGGCGACGGCTGCTGCAGGCCCTCATCCAGCGAGCCGAACTCGGTCATCAGCGCCGGGCTGCCGCCCCACGGCGTCTGCTCCTCGGCGACCAGCGTGTTGGTCGTGAGTAGCAGGCCCGCCACGGACGCGCCGTTCTGCAGGGCCGAGCGGACCACGCGGAGCGGATCGATGATGCCCATCTCGATCATGTTGCCGTGCCGGCCCTGTAGCGCGTCAAATCCCTCGTCCACCCCCATGCCGCTGGTCTGCGCCACGACGTCCGCGGCCTGGTAGCCGGCGTTGGAGGCGATCAGGTAGGCGGGTTCGCTGAGCGCGCTCCGGACGATGCTGGTGCCCGTGGCGTAGTCGCCGGTGACGTGCAGGCCATCCAGCGCGCCGGTGGCGTGCAGCAGCGTGGCCCCGCCGCCGGCCACGATGCCCTCGGCCATCGCGGCCCGGGTGGCGGACAAGGCGTCCTCGACCCGGTGCCGGAGTTCTTTCAGTTCCGCGCTGGTCGGCGCGCCGACCCTGATCACCGCCACCTTGCCGGACAGCGCGCCGATCCGCTCGGTCAGCACGTCCTCGTCCGCGCCGAAGGTGGCCCGCGCGAGCTCGGCCCGCAGCTGGTCGAGCCGGAACGCGACCGCCTCCGCGGAACCGCCGCCGCCGATGATCGTGGTCCG
>JASIGD010000313.1 GCA_030045295.1 Streptosporangiaceae bacterium | reverse complement strand
TCGAGCACGGTTACCCGTACCGCCTCGTCCCTGAGGAAGAACGCCGCGGCCAGCCCGGCGATCCCGCCGCCCACGATCACCACATGCCGTGGCGCGTTCGTCGGATCCATGCCTTCCAGCCTGGCAGACAGCGCCCGGTGCCGGCGGCCAGGCGGCTTCACGGGCCGGGCCGGGCCGACTCGGCGTGCACCAGGTCGGTGAGCCTGGCCAGCACGCCGGGATCGGTCTCAGGCAGCACGCCGTGACCCAGGTTGAATACGTGTCCCTCGGCCGCCCGCCCGCGCGCGATCACATCCCTGGCCCGCTCGGCCACGACCTCCCAGGGGGCGAGTAGCACCGCCGGGTCCAGATTGCCCTGCAGCGCCTGGCCCGGGTCCACCCGCCGGGCGGCCTCGTCCAGCGGGACACGCCAGTCAACCCCGACCACGTCCGCGCCGGCCTCCCCCATCAGGCCCAGCAGCTCGCCCGTCCCGACGCCGAAGTGAAGGCGCGGCACGCCCGCGGGTTCCAGCGCGGCGAAGATCCGGCTGGTATGCGGCATGATCGCGTGCCGGTAATCGTCGGGTCCGACCGCGCCGGCCCACGAATCGAACAGCTGGACGGCCGAAGCCCCCGCCGCCACCTGGACCTGGAGGAACGAGATCGTGATGTCGGCGAGCCGGCCGAGCAGCGCGTGCCACAGCCCAGGATCGCCGTACATCAGCGCCTTGGTCCGGTCGTGATTCTTGGACGGCCCTCCTTCGACCAGGTAGGACGCGAGGGTGAACGGCCCGCCCGCGAACCCGATCAGCGGACGGGAGTTCAGCTCGGCGACGAGCGTCTGTACCGCTTCCGTGACGTAGGGCACGTCGTCGGGCTGGAGCCCGCGCAGCCGTCCCAGGTCGGCGGGACTTCGCACCGGAGTGCCGACCACCGGCCCGATACCTGCCTTGATGTCGACGTCGATTCCCACCGCGCGCAGCGGTATCACGATGTCGCTGAACAAGATGGCGGCATCCACGTCGTACCGGCGCAGCGGCTGCAGGGTGATCTCGGTGATCAGCTCGGGGCGCGTGCACGAATCGAGCATCGAGGTGCCCGCTCGTACCCGGCGGTACTCCGGCAGCGAGCGGCCGGCCTGCCGCATGTACCAAACGGGCGTGTAGGGAACTGGCTCCCCACGGCAGGCCTGCAGGAAAGGCGACTTTTCCCGGGGCACGGTCACGCTTGGGATCGTCTCACATCAGCGGGCCAGCCGCCGCCTCCGGACACGCCGCCCGAGATCCCACGAATCAGCTCGCGGCCATGCCACTATCGGCATCAGCCCCTTCAACCCGGCAAGTCCGGTGTTGCACCGCAACGAGGAGGTCGTCGGGATGATGCATCTGACCAGGTACTGCGCTGGATGCCACGAGGAACGGCCGTTCGAGCCGTTTCACGCATCGCCCGCCGATTGCCCCGACGTCCCGGACGGCGACTGCCCGGAGTGGGGCTGCACCGTGTGCGGTGACGCCCTGTTCATCGGCCCTCCCGTGCGGGAGCATGTCATCAGCGGCAGCACGTCTAGGGCCGCCTGACCGGACCAGCAGATCCGTACTGGTTCTAGGCTGAACCTGAACCAGTCAACTCGCATGAAACGCGGTGTTCGGCATGAATCTGGGCGGCGTCCCGTGAGAAGCCGATGAGCGGCACGTACGCTCGGGTCATGAGGCCGACTGAAGGGCCGGGGAATCGGCGCACGACGCCATCGGCAACGGCAGCCGACTCTGCCGCGGCACCCCCGCAGGCTCAGCGCCCGCCGACGGGAGGTGCCGCCACGCCCGCAACAGACGCGGGGACTCCAGCCGAAGCGGCGTTCGCGGCGGCCGTGGCGGCCTTCAGGGCGGGCCGCGACGCGCAAGCCGACCGGAACCTCAGCTTCGAGGACGTTACGGCGCCCAGGCGCCTGGCGCCTTACGCCACGGCCATGGCCGCCACCGTCCAGCGCGGCGGCACGGATGTCGCCTGGGGACGCCTGGTGCTGCTGTTCGACCCGGACGGCCAGGACGGCTGGGATGGCGTATTCCGGCTGGTAGCGTACGTCCGCGCCGAGATAGAACCGGAAATGGCAGCCGATCCGCTGCTCGGTGAGGTCGGCTGGAGCTGGCTACGTGAGGCGCTGGACGCGCACGTGCCCGGTTACGCGGTACCGAGCGGCACGGTGACACGAGTCATCACCGAAGGCTTCGGGGCCAAGCAGGATGAGCTTCCGCTGACCGGGTTCGAGTTGCGTGCCTCGTGGTCTCCGGTCGGCCCGGAGGTGTCGAGCGGGCCCGGCCGGTCCAAGGACCGCGAGGGACCCGCCAGCGGCGGCGGCCTGGGCGACGGCGAACTGGGCCGCCTTGACCTGTCGGCGCATATCGCGGCCTGGTGCGACTGCCTGGCCGCCGCAGCCGGCCTGGAACCGCCAGGTACGCGGGCGCTGCGGCCGCCGGGGCGAGGGTGAGCGCGGGCAGTGAGGTCGGCTCGTCCGGCGCGCCCGTCCCGTTGCTCGAGCCGCGGGACGGACTGCCTCCCGTCGTCGAGACCGACGACGCCCTGGCCGAAGTCACCGGCAGGCTAGCGCACGGCGAAGGTCCGGTCGCGGTCGATGCCGAACGAGCCTCCGGATACCGTTACGGCCAGCGCGCCTACCTCGTCCAGCTCCGCCGGGCCGGGGCGGGCACGGTGCTGATCGATCCCATCGCCTGCCCCGAGCTTTCCGGTGTGGACACCGCCGTGCAAGACGCGGAAGCGATCCTGCACGCGGCGTCGCAGGACCTGCCCTGCCTGGCCGAGGTCGGCTTCCGGCCCCGGCACCTGTTCGACACCGAGCTGGCCGGGCGGTTGCTCGGCTACCCGCGAGTGGCCCTCGGCACGCTGGTCGAGGAGGTACTCGGGTTCCACCTGGAGAAGGGCCATTCGGCAGCCGACTGGTCGGCCCGCCCGCTGCGGGAAGAACTCCTGCGTTACGCGGCGCTGGACGTCGAGGTGCTGATCGAACTGCGTGACGCGCTCGCCGCCGAACTCGCCGACCAGGGCAAGACCGAATGGGCCCGGCAGGAATTCGCGGCCGTGCTGGCCGCCAAGCCGCCCGCCACGCGGCCGGACCCGTGGCGGCGCACCTCGGGTATCCACCGGGTACAGTCCCGCCGCGGGCTGGCCGTGGTACGCGAGCTCTGGACGACCAGGGACAGGATCGCCCAGGCCGCGGACCTGTCACCGCGCCGGGTGCTGCCCGATACGGCGATCGTCGAGGCGGCCAGGTCGCTTCCGGCTAACCACGCGCAGCTAACGCGGATTGCCGGCTTCGCCGGCCGCCAGGCCAGGCGGCACGAGAAGGAGTGGCTGGCGGCGATCACCCGGGCGCGGCGCAGCGCGGACGACGAGCTGCCCGATGTCACCAGCGGAGCGGTACCGAACGGGCCGCCGCCGGCCCACCGCTGGGCCGA
>JASIGD010000312.1 GCA_030045295.1 Streptosporangiaceae bacterium | reverse complement strand
CCGTCAGCACATCCGAGTGACTGATCGTGGGCGAAAAGCCGCACTGCGCAGGAGGCCTGTTCGCTCCGGGCATGGCGGGACGAAGCCGGATCGTCACCACCCGTGATGCTCATGCGGCGGCTGGTGCATCAGCAGGCTGCATGCAGCGGACCTGGAGACTGGGGCTGGTGTGCCTGCCTAGGCCAGGAACAACTAGGGAGTTTCCCTAGGGACCAGGGATCCCGCCCGGATCGATAGTAGGGATATCCGCACCACACCGATGAGCCGAGAAGGGGAGATCCCGCGATGAGCATTACCTACCCTAGCCTGGACCAGGCGACCACGAGCGTGCTTCCGCGCACCCGGCAGCCGCTGGAGGAGGGAAGCAGGCAGCAGCCCGGCGTCTTCTCCTCCTACGTGGGGGTGCACCGGCGGCGCGATGGTCAGGGCCGGAGCCCGGACGACGCGTCGCGCCGGGCAGGGTATCGTGCCCGGCACCGGCGCGGACGGTGACGGTGCCCGGGCCGCGGATCCGGGCGGTCTTCGCCCGGCCCGCGAAGCCGAAGGCCCGCCGGTATCTTCGGCGGCAACCGTGACGTCAACGACGCCGGCCGCGAGTCGGGCCAGCGCCCGTGCTCGTTGCCGACGTGCCATTTGCCCAGGCACATCGTCGCGTAGCCGGCCCCCGGAAAACACATCACCCTGGGTGCGCTCCCAGGCCACCAGCCCGCCCGGGGAGCCCGGGAACAGCACCGTGTGATTGCCCGACCGGATGGCGTAGCGGCCGGTCATCAGCGCCGACCGGGTCGGCGTGCACTGGGCCTCCGGCGCGTAGTTGAGCAGCTGATACCCCTCGGCGGCGAACTGGTCCAGACGCCGGGTGTCGGCTCCCCGCAGCACCCCGCTGGCGTAGCGGCCCAGCTCGCCGTACCCAGGTTGTCGACGTGGAACAACACCACGTTCGGTCTTCCAACAGCAGCACCACTCATACCGCCAAAACCCCCCCGCTCACCTGCCACGCAGATCGTAGCCAGCCGCCGGCAGCAGCCGCAGACGAACGCGCCCGATCATGCGCCGGTACAGTTCCAGGCGAGAAGATTGCCTAACAACCAGGCATAACGCCGAGGTGCCCGTCGTCGCCGGCCGGATCGGTGCTCTTCGTTTCCGCTCGCCAGCTGTGGCGCCACGATCAGTTGGGGGTGCATCCTTGGTTCTGGCCCTGATGAACGAAAGAGCAACATGATCCTGGCCGAATACATCATCTTGTTCGTGCTCGTCGCGGTCCTTGGTGCTGGGCTGCCGGGTCCGGGTGATGCTGCGCTCCTCGCGGCGGGCACGCTGGCCGGTGAGGGCCGACTCAACATATGGATCGTGCTGGCAGTGGCCCTCGCCGCCTGGATGCTCGGATCGGTCGTCGGATACGAGATCGGCGTCCGCGGCGGCCGCGGGCTGCTCGATAACCCCGGACGGCTGGAGAAATCACGCCGGAAGCTGCTCGCCAAGGGCGACCGCACATTCGCCCGCTGGAATTTCCTGGCGTCGGTGACGATGCCCGCCTTTGTTTCCGGGATCTTCCGAGTCCGGTTCCCGGTGTTCATGCTGGGCGCAGTGGTCGCCGGGATCGGCTGGATTGGGCTGTACGTGGGAGTTTCTTACTTCCTCGGCGCGGAGATCGCCGAGCAAATCGGCAACGCGGGCCCCAGAGCTGTCCTCGGCGTCGTCGTGGTCGTCGCCGCAGGGCTGGCCATCCGTGCTGCCGTGGCGAAGTGGCGCGCCGCCCGGCAAACACAACTGGCTCAGCCAGAAGCTCCCGTCGGTCAGAAGTCTGCAGCTCAAGGGTCCTGACGCTGCTACGCCACACGCCGCTTCAGCGGTGGGTGTCGGCGCTGTAGCGCAGCTGGGCGACGCGTACCTTGGACCATTCGGCCAGGTTGCGATGCCGCGGCGGTCGGCATTCGAAGACGGTGACAGAGTTGCCGCGGATGGCGGTTTCGATGCGAACCTGAGGGAGAAGGCGGGCTCGGACGCGGACACGGCAATACTTGCGGATCTTGGCGAGAGCTGCCAGGCCCGGCTTAGTCTCCTTGTGCCTTGGCCTGGAGTTCGGCGATCTGCTGGCGGGCCGCCGCGACGAGCTCGTCGTTGGTGCTGGCGTGACCGTTCAGGCCCCATCCGCCGGGCACCGCCTCGGTCAGCAGCACCCACGTGCGGCTGGCCAGCGCCGGGTTCTGGGCGGCCTGCGCGATCATGCTGGTGAACTGGCTCACCACCGCGAGCTGCTTGGCGCGGTCAAGTGCTCCGGCGTTGGTCAGCACCTGGACGCGGACATAGTCCGACGCGCCTTCTACGTTCGACAGGTCGCCCGCGGGCAGCTCGTGGACGAAGCCGGCCGTGTTCTGCCGGAACATTGGGATGTCCGGGACTTCCTCGATGGCCATCAAGGCCGCCGCCAGGTCCCTGGCGAGCTGGTGCTTGTCTGCGAACGTGCCCGCCGTGGCGTACACATCGATCATTGGCATTACGTGGGTCCTTCCCCTTAGCCGTGCTCACCAGGATCTGGCTGGCGGACCCAGCCGGGGTATCCGCCGCTTGACTGCACTCGGCCGACGCGGTGCCGTCGGGCCTGGTTCTTAGGAGTAAATATCTGCGGGTGTCGCTCCGGCATGAACGTCACTGCCCGTCTCCTGACAGTTCTTGCTATCGCCGCCTGCCGTTGTGCCGGGTGCAGAACGCCTGGTGTCCGCACGACCCAATACCGCGCTCCGCGTCTTCCTGCACGGTTGCAGCCGAGTGCAGTCATTGTGTGGATAGTGCGGCCCGCCCGATAGCATTTGCGATCCTGGCGGCATCGCCGTTCTCCTGGCCGGGCGCGGTTCTGCGTGCCCGGCGCGGAGTCCGCTGGCCCTACTTGCCCCGGATCTGGGCTGTCAGCTGACCTTAAACGTGTCGGCCGGGTCTATCAGACTGCGGAGCTGATGACGTCTCGCAATGCCCAGTTTGGGGTAGGACCGGTGCAGGTGCGAGGCGACGGTTCGGGGGGACAGGAACAGGCGGTCAGCGATCTCGCTATTGGTGAGGCCGTGGCTGGCGAGGATCGCGATCTCGCGCTGCTGAGGCGTGAGATCGTCAAGGGCACTCGAAGGGGCCGGAGCCGCTTCGAGTCTCACGCCGCAAGCGCGCAGTTCGGAGTCCGCTCGTCGCGCCCACGGGGCTGAACCGAGCCGGATGAAAGTGTCGAACGCCGATGTGAGGACAGGCTTGGCCTCGTTGATCCGTCGCTGCCGCCGGAGCCACTCGCCGTAGTCGAGCTGCAGCTGCGCTCGCTCGAACGGCCAGGCTTCGCCGGCAGGATCAGCCAGGCCGGCAGTGAAGTGCCTCCAGGCCTCGGCCGGATCTGCCAGCAGCGCGCGGGCGCGGGCGGCCAGTTGCTCAAGCCTCGGACCGGGATCCGGGCCCACTAGCGCCAGCGCGCCCTCTACCTGGTTCCGGGCCTCGAGCCGACGTTCAGCCCGGGCAGCCGCGGCTGCGTAATCAGCGATGGCGTAATACGAGAAGTGATAGTGCAGCGGCGTCCCGTCGGCGGCGAACTGCTTGCTGAGTTGCGCGTAGGCCGCCACATACCGCCCCTTGGCGAGAGCTGCCAGGCCCGCCGCGTGTCGGGCCCTGGCGGCAAATCCCCGGTATACGGCTTGGTCCGCATCAGCGGTCGCCCGGGCCAGCAGCGGCGTTACAGCACTGATCTCCCCCCGCATCGCCGCGACGGTGGCAGTCACCAGGTCAGCCTGGCTGGACACGGCCTCCATCTTGTAGGCCGCTGCAATGTCGCTGGCCCTGCGTGCAGTGTCGAGTGCCTCATCCCAGCGGCCGCTGTCGGCACACGCCCACTCCAGGCAGGACAGCACAGCCCCGCTGGCACCCCGAACGCCCGGGGCGCTCAGTCGGCTGAGCGCCTGACGCAGCACGCTTACCGCCAGCTCCGTCTCGTCCAGGCTCCAGGCGGCGCCGCCGACCCGGGCCATGTCCTGCACAGTACCGCGGGCGATCCTGCGCAGGTAGGGGACGGTGCGGGAGCGGCCTCCGAACGGGTCAGCGCATACCCAGATCCACATGCGGGCTTCGTCGGCACGGGTGGCTACCGCACTTTCGTCTGACGGGTCGGTGACGCGGGTGTGGTCCAGCAGCTCTGCAGTGGCTTGCACCCTGGCGCAGGCCTCGAGGATGCCGGTCTGGTGACCGATTGTGGCGGCCATCGCCGCTGCATCCCAGGCTGTATCGAGCTCGGTCTGTGATGCCTCAGCCACAGATAGCAGAGCGTCCAGCGCCTCAGTGGGCTGTCCCGACCACAGCAGTGACCAGCCGACCTTCAGCCGAGCCGCAGTACGCATGGCCGGATCACAGGTCAGGTCCAGGGCTTTGCCGGCCATCTCGCGTACCCAGTCGGACTGCCCGGCCGAGCGGGCAAGATCGGCAGCCGCGAGTAGCCGCCTGGCCTTGTCGCACTCGGCCGGGGTAAGTTCGGCGGCGCGTTCCATCGCCCGAGCGGCTGCTGCGACGCCGCCGCGGCGCTGCGCCATCGCGGCGCTGTCCTCGAGCAGCGCGGCGACCTGTTCGTCGGGCCCCATTGCCGCGGCAGCCAGGTGCCATGCGTATCGGTCGGGCCGGTCGCGCACGCCGTCCGCGATTCTCAGGTGGGCCGCTGCCCGCTCGGCGAACGGAGCACAGTGGTACACAGCCGATCGCGCGAGCGGATGGGTGAACTGGGCGCCCGAAGCGTCGACCCGGACCACGCCCGCCGCCTCCGCGTGGATGAGTGTCTCCATCGTCAAGTCACCGGCGTGCGCCGTGACGTCGCCGTTGTCGGCAGCCGCCGCAAGCAATAGCCCTGCTCTTGCCTGTTCTGGCATGGCGTTGTAGCGGCCAGCCATGATGGTGGTCAGCTGGCTGGTCAGGGGCAGCAGCTCAGTTGCACAGCGACGCCCGGCGCTCGGGTCTGCGGCGACCATCTTTGAGAGCTCGATGAGTGCTAGGGGGTTGCCGGCGGCCTGGGAGATTACCTGCTCCCGGAGCCGCCCTCGCGGCGGCTGATGCTGTGAGTCCAGGAGACGCCCTGCGTCTGCTAGCTGCAGCGGTTCGAGCAACATCTGCGGGAAGTCCCGCTCAAGGCCAGGTGGCGCGGTCATCCCGCGCGCGCTCACCAGGAGCACGATGCGCTCTTCCTCCAGGCGCCGGGCTGTGAAGGTCAGCGCGTCAAGCGATGCCTGGTCCAGCCACTGCGCGTCATCGGCCGTAACCAGCACGGGCGCATGCTCCGAGGCAACTGACAGCAGCGTGAGCACGGCAATCTCGATCAGCAGGGCATCAGAGGTCAAGGAGTCACCAGCTAGCGCGAAGAGGCCGCGCAGTGTGGCCGCCTGCCGCGTCGGCAGTTCGGGGATGTACCGGAGCACAGGCCGCAGCAGCTGGTGGAGCCCGGAGAATGGGATGTCCTGTTCAGATTCCCGGCCCGTGGCGCCAAGATGACGCATCCCGCCGGATCTGGCCTCTGCGGCAGCCTCGGTCAGCAGCGCCGTCTTGCCTACACCTGGCTCGCCCAGGAGCAGCAGGACGCGGGTTTCCCCGTACTTTGGCGATGCCAGGTTCCTGAGCCGGGCCTTCTCCTTGTCCCGGCCCACCAGGCTGGCCAGACTGGTCACTGCCGGCACCGCCATCGCATTCCCGGTGTCGGGAGCCGGGCTCTCGTCACAGCTAAGACGACCAGTCATATTGATGAGCTTAGCGACCTTCCGGCCAGCTTGATACCTCTGGCGGTCAAACACCTCGGATGCGTACCATCAGGCCTGGTTTCATGTCGCGCCAGAGGCGGTCAAACGGCGCGAAGATGTATACCCGGTGGTTGAGCGCTGATCTCCCTGCTCAGCTGGCGCTGACGGCTGGTTCGCTCAGCAGCGAGCCAAAGATCATCTCGAAGAAGTCCTCAATCGGCTCTCCGGTACGGACCACCCGCGATCGCATCAGCGCGCCTTCCCAGGCGTTGACGATGAAGCGGCCGATCTGGGCGGGATCGCCCGCAGGGCTTAGCTCTCCGGTCATCTGCGCCTGAGTGACAAGCTCGGTCACGATCGCGGACCAGGCGTCCAGGCCCTCGGCTAGTTCGGCGCGGATGGCGGCGCTGTGGTCGGCGATCTCGTTCGCCAAGTTTCCCCACATGCACCCGCGGCTGTAGGAGCGGTCTCGAGCACCGTCATAGAGCGCGGTGAACCCGGCTCGCAGGCGCCCGACCGCCGACGCGGATTCGAATGACACTGGCCAGCCGGAGATCTCGAAGTAGCGGCGGACGGCTTCGACTGCGAAGTCTTCCTTGCTCGCAAAGTGGTTGTAGAACGAGCCCTTGGGTACGCCGGCTGCCTTCGTGATGTCCTCGACTGAGCACGCGGCGTATCCCCGCGCGTGCAGCTCACGAAGGCCAGCGTCGATGATCTCCTGCTTCACGCTCGGCCGGGCCATAGGCCCAATATGACTAGTCACCTTGATCGATGTCAATTTCTGCACCAGCGACGGGCTAGGCCGCGCAAGTCCGCCCTTTGTGGCACGCCGAATGAGTGCAGGATCCTCCGCACACGTGTTCGCGGAGTCGGCTCATGCAGTCAAGATGCGGGGGCGGACGCCAGCCCCGGCTAACTACGTTCCAGACCACCCAAGAAGGCCAGAAGCGCGTCGTTCACTTCGGGCGCGTGGGTCCAGATAATTGCGTGCGGGCCGCCGGCAATCTCGACGAGGCTGGCCCTTACGAGCCCGGCCGCGAGCACCTGCCCGGCGGTCGCTGGCGGCATGACCCTGTCTTGCGAGCCCTGTACCACCAGGACCGGGATCACGATGCGCAGGAGATCGGCGCGGAAGTCTTCCTGCAACGCGAGAGCGCCGCCCAGAGCCGCGGCCGCCGAGATCCCAACGGCGACGTGAAAGCTGTTCTGCCAGGCCTGATCGCTGACGTTCCAACCGCCAAGCACGTCTAGGTTGTACGAGAGGTCAAGGAACGTCTTGATGGCGGCAGGGCGGTCGGCCGCAAGAGAACTGGGAAGTTCGTCCGCGAACATCCGGTCGCCTTGAGCACGGTCCGAGCCCGGATTTTCTGGCGGGGGGTCCGGCTCCACTGGCGCGATTAGCGCGGCGACTCTAACCCGCCGTGAGCCACTGTTCGCGAGATACCTGATCACCTCTCCGGTCCCAGCACAGAACCCCACCAGTACCGTGTCCTCGATATCTAGCGCCTCGATCAGGGCGCCAAGGTCGGCTGCGAGGGTGTCGTAGTCGTAACCACCCGCAGGACGGCTGGACCGGCCAGTCCCACGCCGGTCGTAGCTGATGACCCGGTATCCCGCGTTCAGCAGAGCCGGTTCTTGCTTCTCCCACGCATGCGCGTCAGCCAGGTACCCGTGGACCAACACGACCGGACGGCCCGTCCCGTGATCCTCGTAGTAGAGCCGGATGTCACCACTGTTTTCCCGGCCTACAGTGACGTGGGGCATCGCTACTCCTCGTGCGGCTGCCGCCAGCGAATCCCCTTCACGCAAGCCACCTTGCGCCATCAGCGCAGCCGACCGGTATCCGCAAGATGACTGCACGCAGCGCCAGCGGCTGGAGCAGCAAGTTGGAGCACGCCTGAGCCGACCGGCCGCGGTCGAGGGCATGCAGCTTCCCCCAGTGCGGGCAGGCGCGGAAAACGGCGAGCGCGCGGCCGACGTCGCAGACAAACGGCCGCACGCCGTGGACGATGCTGCCTGACCAAGGACCGGCGTTGACCGGCGCCTAACTGAGTGGAAGCCTGCGCCCAGATGGACTGGCGCAATGCACAGCGCCTGCAACGACGATGCCCGCCCGATGGGGGTCAGATACCACGATGGTCCGACAGGCTCAGCAACAGGTCAGGCGCCGCTGGCGCACCCTCCGGCCGTCCTTTAGGTCCAACGCAGTCCTGCCGGTGCTCGTCAGCCGCGCCCAAGTCCTGCTGGCGGCCAAGGCGGCGGTCGCCGCGGGGATTGCCTGGGCGGTCGCGCTGTTGGCCGATCCGCACAGCCGGCCCTACTTCGCGCCGCTGGCCGTGATCCTGATCGTCCAGCCGACCGTTTACGACTCGCTCTCGCGGGCCTTCCAGCGGGTCGTCGGGGTGGTGTTGGGGGTGGCCGCAGCGTTGGCGGTCGGCCATTTCCTCACCCCGAGCGGCTGGAGCATCGCCATCATCGTCTTCGCGGGCCTCCTCCTCGGCTGGAGCCTCCGCCTCGGCCCCCAGGGCGTCGTGCAGGTCCCCGTCAGCGCCCTGCTCGTCTTCGCGGTGGGCAGCGCCACCCCGGACTACGGGGGCAGACGCATAGTGGACACGTTGATCGGCTCCGCCATCGCCGTGCTGGCCGTGCTCGTGAGCCCTTCGGCGCCCGCGCCGGAGCGCGTGGTCTCCGATGTCCTGACACCGCTGCGTCGCTGCCGCGACCTCCTCACCGGGATCGGTTCGGCCATCGGCTCGGCATGGACCCTCGAACAGGCCCAGGCCTGGCGACGGGAAGCACTCGGACTGTCCGAGGCCACCGCCAGGGCCAGGCGGGACCACGAGGGGCATCAGCTCACTGCCCGCTGGAACGCGCGGGCGCGCCGGCAACGCCTGGTGCTCGAGCAAGCGGACGAGGCGTTGCGGGTCGGAGACAGAATTGCCATCCAGACGCGGTCGATCACCCGGGCCCTCGTGGACGGTGCGCCAGCGGCTCGTCCGATGCCTGCCGTCAGCGCCATGCTCGTTTCCACAGCGTCAGCCATTCAGGCGTACGTGGCGTGGGCGGCGTCTCCCGGCGAGTCAGCCGACCGGCAGCGGCTCTTCGACGCGATCCGCCTGGCCGGCGAGGCGACCGGCCAGGCGGTGGCCCGGGCACAGCAGCGCTGGCGAGACGATCCGGCTCAATGGCTGACCTTCGGGACCATCCTGACCATGAACCAGCGGATCCTGGCCGAGGTCAGCAGCCCGCTCGACTCGCCGGACGAAGCGCCTTGAGGTCCCGCCTGGCAGATGCCGGCCGTCTGCCCTAGGCCGCACCGCGCCCCAGGCCAAACCGACAGGTACCTACCAGCTATCCGAGGCGCCCGGCAGCTCAGATGCCATCGCGACGATCAGCTCCCTCCCCGCTCCGGCGAACCGTCCCGAAAGCACAGCCGGATGCACCTTGACCATCTCGGTTTCGTTCTGCTCACCCAGGTCAGCGCCGGGCCGCGGGCGGTCCGACCCGCACGCCATCCATTCGGCGTCTGCGACCCCGGGAGAGGAACCAGTTACGATACGGTCCCGGCCGCGGTTGAGGGCCTAGCCGACCGGGGGAGCCGGGCCGCTGGCCAGCCGTTGTCCGTCCGACAGACGCTATGTAGGCTTCGATACACGGTGGCGTGAGCACGTCGGCAGCCACGCTGATAGGCCACGCGGTGGCTTGCGCCTGCGGTAGGGAGATCCGGGAGGCGTAGATGAAAATCGTCGTTGATCTTGCCGCATGCCAGGGTTATGCGCAGTGCGCGTTCCTAGCGCCGGAAGCGTTCCGGATCTACGGCGAGGAGGCGCTGCTGTACGATCCGCAGCCCGACGACGAGCTGACGGAGCGGGTGCTGCGAGCGGCGGCTGCCTGCCCGGTGCAGGCCATCGCGGTCGAGCGGGGACAGCCGTGAACAATTCCGGGCCGGAGCGGATCGTCATTGTCGGCGCCTCGCTGGCCGGTCTGCGGGCGGCGGAAACGCTGCGGCGGGATGGGTTCACCGGCTCGCTGACCATCGTCGGCGACGAGCGGCATGAGCCGTATGACCGCCCGGCGCTGTCCAAGGTCGCGCTCAGTGACTGGGTACCGCCCGAGCACACCGCCCTGCCGCGGCTCGCCGACCTCGGCGAGGTGGACTGGCGGCTGGGGATGCCCGCCACCGCTCTGGACCGCCGTGCCCGGGAGGTCGTGCTGGCCGACGGCGCCCGCCTCCCGTACGACCGGGTGCTGATCGCCACCGGGGTCCGCAACCGGCCCTGGCCGCACGCCGAACAGGCGGCGCTGGAGGGAGTACGGGGGATCAGGACCAGGGAGGATTCCCGGCTGATCCGGGACCTGCTGGACGCCGGGCCCGAACGGGTGCTCGTGATTGGCACCGGTTTCACCGGGTCGGAGGTCGCGTCGCTCTGCCGCCAGCGGGGCCTTGCGGTCACGGTGGTGGAGCGGGCGGAGAACCCGCTCGTCGGATCGCTGGGCGGGGTGGTGGGCGAGGTAGCGGCCGGGCTGCAGCGGGCCGCGGGCGTCGACCTTCGCTGCGACGTCACGGTGGAGGCGCTGGAAGGCAGCGGCGGCCGGTTCCGCGCCGCCTCGCTCTCGGACGGGACCACCGTGAAGGCCGACCTAGCCGTGATTGCGCTGGGCGCGCTCCGTAACACCGAGTGGCTAGCCAGCTCCGGGCTCGTGGCCGGCCCGCTGGGGCTCTCGTGTGATCCCGGCGGCCGCGCCTATGCCATCAACGGGATGGCGGTCGATGACGTGTTCGCGGCCGGCGATGTGGCCCGGTTCCCTCATGCGCTCTATGAGTACGAGTTCCTGGCCCTGGAGCACTGGGAGAACGCCGTGGTCGGGGCGCAGGTGGCAGCGCACAACATGATCTGCCACAGCGCAGACCGCGAAGCGCACGTGAGCATTCCCTCGTTCTGGTCGGTGCAGTTCGGGACGAACATCAAGTCCGTGGGCGTGCCGACGCTCGGCAGCCAGATCCTGGTGACCCAGGGATCGGCCCAGGACGGCCGGTTTGCTGCTGCCTACCTGGATGGGGACCGGGTAGTGGCCGCGGTGACGTTCAACCATGGCCGCTACCTGGAGTACTACCGGCACCTGATCGAGCAAGCGCTGCCGCCGCCCGTTCCGGTCGGGGTCGCCGAGGGCAATGTGCCCGAGGACGCCCGTTTCCCAGATCCCAGCGCTCCCTATGAGTTGCCCACGGTCATCGTGAGCGGCCGTTCGCCGACCAGCATGAGGGCCCAGCGGGTGGGCGCCGGGAAGGAGCACCGGTGAGCAGCGACCTCATGCACCAGGTGGGCGAGCAGGCCAACCGGCACAACCCTTGGCCGCTGTACGCGCAGTTGCGCCGCCACCGGGTCATTCCGCTGGACGAGCGCAGCTACGCTGTCGGGCGTTACGACGACGTGCTGGCTCTCTTGCACGATCCCCGGTTGAGTTCCGATCCGCACACCCTGACCGATCCGGGTGACCGGATCATCACGGATGTCATGCCGTTCATCGACCGGGACCCGCCGAGTCACGACCGGCTGCGCCGGGAGGTGACCCGCTTCTTCGGCCCCCCGGACAGCCCGGGCCTGGTGAGCGGCCAGGAGGCAGAGATCCGCCGCCAGATCGACACCCTGATAGGCGCCTTCCCCGACTCCGGAGAGGTCGACCTGGTCGACGATTTGGCCTATCCGCTGCCGGTGGCGGTGATCTGCCGGCTGCTGGGCGTCCCGCCCGCCGACGAGCCGCAGTTCCGGGGATGGGCCGGGGCAGTCGCCGGCGGGCTCGACGCGGCGAACCTGCAGGACAGCCAGGACGTGATCAAGCGGCGTGACGAGGGGCTGCTCGCTTTGTTTACCTACCTGGGAGAGCTCATCAAGAAGCACCGGGCCTCGCCCGACGACTCGATGCTGTCGGGCCTGGCCAACGACGACTCAGCAGACGCCATGACTGATCTGGACCTGCAGGTCCACGGGGTGATGCTGCTGATCGCCGGCCACGAGACCACGGTCAACCTCATCGCCAACGGCGCGCTGACCCTGCTGCGGAACCCGGACGTCCTGGCCCGGCTGAAGCGGGAACCCGCGTGGGTGATCCCGATGGTGGAGGAGTTGCTGCGGTTCGAGCCGCCGGTGCAGTACCTGCCCAACCGCGCCGCGCTCCAGGACATCACCATCGATGGCACCACGATCTCCAAGGGCTCGCGCCTGACGCTGCTGATCGCCGCGGCTAACCGGGACCCGGGCCGGTTCGCCGACCCCGACCGGTTCGACCCGGACCGCCCCGACAACCAGCACCTGGGCTTCGGCAGCGGCATCCACTACTGCTTCGGCGCGCCGCTGGCCCGGCTGGAGGTCCACCTGGCGCTCGCCACGCTGGCCACCCGGCTTGACAACCCGAGACTGATCCAAGATCCGCCGCCCTACCGGCCAAGCCCTGTGCTGCGGGGGCCGCTCCACCTGCAGGTCGCCTACGACGCGTGCCGGATCGGCTAGCCCGGCGGGCAGCTTAGGCGGGCGCGCCGGGCCGGGAGCGCAATAGCCGCTGCCACGATGAGTGGGTCCCAGATCTGGCGCCCTCTCCTGCCCTGGAAGGGAGAATCACAGATGACCAGCCCCTCCGCCCCAACCTCCCGCGTAGATCTGCGGGGTGTCCGGTACGGGGAGATCCTCCTCGTCACCAGTCAGGAAGGCCAGCTCACAGCCGCGGTGTACAACACCACGGGTCTCAACGACTGCCCGCCCGCGAAATGGCAGTCGCTGGACCCGGGCCAGCTGGCCAAGGACTTGGGGGTTCCAGCGGTGCTCCTGAACGGCCCGCGTTTCTGGACGCTGGACCGGATCACCGCGCACGCCACCGGCGAGATCCGGTCGTTCGGCGGCCTGCAGGCCCGCTGGGTCGCCGAACTGCCTGTCCCGGCCGGGTTGGATCCGGCCGGCCAGCCGGGCGAGCGGTACTACCGCGACATGGCGATCAAACGGGACACGGAGTGGTTTTTCACGGCCGGACGGCCGGTGTACGAGATGCTGACCCCGGACGGCCGGACCTACGTCATGCAGGCGTACTCGCACATCGTGGACGACGGCCTGACCCTGGATTCCCTGCCCGCCCTGGGTGATCGCCTGCACCTCCCGCCAGGCTGGCGTTACCGCGCGCGGACGCCGGACCGGGATCTGGCGCTGCGGACGGTCGCGGGTGAGGCCCATGTCGTCCAAGACGAGCTGCAGAACACCTACATGCAACTGATGACCGTCTGACCAGGCCCCAGGCAGCGGATAGCAAGCTTGCCGTCTCAGTCGGCGGCGGGCGCCGGCGCCGGCAGGCGGCGTGCGCTCCGCACCAGGGCGAAGCTCAAGATCAGCACCCAGGCCGGGTACACCAGCAGCGTGGCTGGCTGCGTTGTAGTAGTGACCAGCAGGAACGCGGCCATCAGGTAGCTGAGGACCGCCAGCCACCGCGGCATAAGCCCGGCCCTCTGCGCCAGCGTCGTGGTGGTGATCGTGAACATGCCGGCCATCCGGGTGCCGTACACGAACACCAGCCCGTAGCCGATGCTGGTCAGCACCCGGTCCACGCTGACCGGCGGCGCCGGGACGTTCACGAAATAAAGCATCAGCGCTACCGCACCCGCGGCCGCGGTCCCCGCGAACAGCATGCAGACGAAGGCCACCCCCGACGCCAGCTGCAGGCCCTGAGTGAGGTCGGCCGGGCGGTCGAGCAGTACCCTGAACGCCACCATGAACTGGAGGAAAGCGATGCCGGCGAACGGCACCAGATACAGGCCCACCGTCACCAGCACCCTGCCCGATCCGGTCGTGTAGAAGGCCATGTAGGTGCTGTCCGGTGAGTCCAGCCGGGGGATCTGGTCGACCAGAACCAAGCCAGCAGTGAACAAGACGGCGAAGGCGATTCCGGAAATGATAGTCGTCCTCGCGACCCTGGCCGTCGGCCTCCGGCCGGGGCCAGAACGCCCGCGCACGTTGGTAGTCGGCATGCCATCGGCTGGAGAGGTCGTTTCGCCCCTGCCTCTTTTCAGAAGCCTCATCGCATAACCTGGATCTCGGCGGCACCCACCCCGCCCGAGGGTCCGGTCCTTCCGCAGGCAGGCGCCACGCGGATTCCATGATCACGCGGCACGCTCGCCATGGTCAAGTGCTGGTTCGCCACGTCGGCCTCTGTCGGCGCCTACCCGCGCCGGCCGGCCGTTCGGGGTCGCCAGGCATGCCGGGCACTACCCATCGGTGGGAGAATCCGCAGGTGAGCAGGCGGTTTTCGCGGCCAGGAGGGCAGTCGGCGACCATGCCCGGGAGTCTTGCGCCAGCGTAGATCAGCAGGCAGAGCAGCCGTCTTGTAAAGGGGAGGCCGGCGGTTCGGATCCACTCACCGGCTCGACATATTTGCACGTCAGGCGAGTTTATTTGCGCATTCCAGGATCGCCTGCCCCGGCCCGTGGACCGCGTGACTCGGTCCACGACACCGGCGATGCAGGTCTCCGACCCAGCCCGTGGCGGGCAATGAGCGGCTCAGCTCGTCGTGTCATCTCGCACTCTTCCGGGGTGATTCGCCGTGCCATGTCGCACGCCTCTGTGGTGATAGAGCAGGGATCCGAGGGTCCCGATGCCCTTAAAGGTGGTGACCCGGTAGACCAAGATGGCTGTGATGGCGTGGGAACCCTTGACTCC
This sequence comes from Streptosporangiaceae bacterium, assembly GCA_030045295.1. The sequence goes on along the minus strand of JASIGD010000312.1, from coordinate 3,061 downwards.
GGCGGCGGTCAGGGCGGCCGCCATGGCGACTTCCACTGCGCCGATGCCCGCGGGAGTGGGGCTGAGGCTGACAGCCCCGGTAGCCGCGGTCCAGACCAGAAGGATCTTGCCGATCGAGAGGTCGGTGATGCCCGCCGCTCGCAGCGCGAAGGCCAGGCAGGCGACGTCGGCCCACCAGTTGATCGAACCCCACAGTAGCGCCCGGGGCAAGACGGATCTCCCCAGCCGCATCCGCTGGACCGTGGCCAGCACCGCCTGGGCCAGGACGTCGGCTTGGCCCCTGGGGCGGCGGATGACGCGTTGCGAGCAGCGAAGGAAAAAGGCGATCAGCCGCAACAGCCGTACCCGCCCTCGCTCGGACCGCAATTCCACCACGATCACGGCGGCCCCGGCCAGCAGGGCGATGGCGCCGAGGAGGCCACTGGCGGATGCGGCCGGATTGCCGGACAGCACGGCGGCCGCCGTGACCACAGGGGCGAGGGTCACGGCGGACACGATCCCGGCGAGGGTGAGGGCGAGGCTGGCGGCGCCTGCGTCGACGCCGCCTTCGCGGAACCGCTGGTACGCCAGGCGGCCGGCCATGCCCGCGCCGACCACCGGCACGGAGATGCTGATGCCATTGGCGATATAGCTGGAGGTCAGGATCCAGGTCACCGTGAGCCGGGCTTGGCTGGCCCCCAGCAGCGTCTGGTAAAGCAGCGCCATGGCCAGCATGGACAGGATCTCGGTCAGGCTGACGGCCGCCACCCAAGCCCAGTTGAGGTACCTGACGTCATGCAGACCGTCGCCTATGGTGGCCCGCTGAGAATAGATGGCGACCGCGGTGCCCGCGACGATACCGACGATCAGCAAGGCACGGACCGAAGCCTTCCAGTAGCTCTTCACCGGGGTCGCCTGTCGTCCGGAATCTCGGTCCGTGCCCATCGTGGTAGCGAAGTCACGAAGGCTGTGCTTGGCGCTGTTCGCGCTCCTCGAGCTTGCTGCCCTCGATGTCGAGGTTCGGCAGTGCCCGCCCCATCCATCGTGGCAGCCACCAGGCAGCGTCCTTGAAGATGAACATGGTGGCCGGGACGACGGTCATGCGGATCGCGAAGGCGTCGATCAGGACGCCGATGGCCAGCGCGAAGCCCAGGGACTTGGTGGTCGGGTCGGGCGAGAGGATGAAGCTGGCGAAGACCGCGGTCATGATGATCCCCGCTGACGCCACCACCTTGGCGCTGCCGGTGTAGCCGTCGAGGACGGCGGTGGTCGCGTCCTTGTGCAGCGACTCCTCACGCATCCGCGACACCAGGAACACCTCGTAGTCCATGGCCAGGCCGAACAGGACGCCGAGCAGGATGATCGGCAGGAAGCTGAGGACCGGTCCAGGGCTGGCGACGCCGAAGATCCCGGCGAGGTGACCCCACTGGAACACGAAGGTCACCGCGCCCAAAGCGGCCAGGATGCTGAGCACGTAACCAACCACCGCCGCGATCGGCACCAGCAGCGAGCGGAACACCACGATCAGCAGGGTCAGGCACAAGACGATGATGATGGCCAGGTAGACCGGCAGGGCCGCGGACAGCTTGGCTGAGGTATCGATGTTGAGGGCCGTCTGGCCGGTGACGTAGGTGTCCAGGCCGTACGTCCGCTGGCCGACCGCGGTCACCGTGCGGATCCGGTTGACCAGCATGGTCGTGGCGGGGTCGTCGGGACCGGTCTTCGGGATCACCTCGATCAAGAACACATCGCCGGCCGGGTTGGGCATCGGCTGGCTGATGGCCGCCACGTCAGCAGGAAGGTGCGCCGTCTGCTGGTCGTAGAAGCTGGTGAAGGCCTGCTTCTGCGTGGCGTTCATGCCCCCCGGCGCGTAGACCACCACCAGGAGGGGTCCGTTGGCCCCTGGGCCGAAGCCTTCGCTGATGAGGTCATAAGCACGCCTGGTCGTCTGGCTCGTCGGCTGCGAGCCGCCGTCGGGCAGGCCGAGGCGGATGTGCAGGAACGGCACCGCCACGAACAACGGTATGACGATCCCGGCCAGGACCACCGCGACCGGCACCCGCTTCAGCGCGTGGGCGTAGCGCCAGGAGGCCGGCTCATAACCCGGGATGGCCGCCTTGGCCATCTTGCGGCGCGCCCACCGCGAGGTGATGAGCCGGTGGCCGGCGAAGCCGAGCAGCGCCGGCATGAGCGTGAGCGCCGCCAGCACCGCCACGACGACCGCCCCGGCCGCGCACAGCCCCATGACGGTCAAGAAGGGGATCTTGACGATGCTGAGCGCGGCCAGCGCGATCAGGACGGTCGTGCCGGCGAAGCAGACCGAGGACCCGGACGTGGCGATCGCCCGCCCGGCCGACTCGTGCAGGTCCATGCCGTCGATGACCTGCTGCCGGTGCCGGTTCATGACGAACAGCGAGTAGTCGATCCCGACGGCCAGCCCGATCATCGTGGCCAGGATCGGGGCGGTGCTGGACTCAGTGATCGTCGCGGTCAGGGCCAGCAAGGCCAGGTTGGTGACCAGCACGCCGAGGACGGCGCACAGCAGGGGCAAGATACCGGCCACCACCGAACCGAAGCCGATCAGCAAGACCACGAAGGCGATGATGATCCCGATCAGATCGGTGTCAGTCTTGGTGCTGGCCTGGGCCACCTGCCCGCCGAAGTTGACCGTGATCCCGGCCGCCTTGGCCGGGCCGCCGGAGTCCAGCAGCGCAGTCTGGGCCCTGGGCGTCACGTCGGCCACCGCGACCGGGTAGGCCACCACGGCGTAGGCGATCCGCCCGTTCTTGGACACCGTCCCCGCCTGGTAGGGGTCAAGGACGCTCACGACCTGCGGGAGCTTGCGCAGCTCGGCCACGGTGGCCTCGACCGCCTGATGCTCCGCCGAGCCGGTGAGCGACTTCGGTGCGGACACCGAGAACACCACCTGGGCCTGGGCGCCGCCCGTGCCGGGGAACTTCTGGTTGAGCAGGTTGAGTCCCTGCTGTGACTGGGTACCCGGGATGGCCAGCGAGTTGTTGGTCGGCTGCTTGACGCCGATCGCCACCACGGCCAGCGCCACGGCCAGGACCAGCCACGCGGC
>JASIGD010000006.1 GCA_030045295.1 Streptosporangiaceae bacterium | reverse complement strand
GGCTGGAGGCCGCTGGCATCGGCCAGGAACATCGCGTCCGCGGCCTCGCCGTAGATGTCCAGCTGCAGCTGGTCGGCGGCGCCGTTGCCGATCCGCACCGGCCGCGACCCGCGCCACCCCTCGAAATGCTCCAGGCTCTCCTCGACCAGGTCTGAGGTGCCGTCCACCCGGTACATGATCTTCAGCGGGCCTGAGTCCTTGCCGGCCTGCTCCTGCACGCGGTCCCGCAGCCAGGTCCCGAACGCGGCCGCCTCTTCGACGTACCCCAGGCCGAGCAGCGCGTAGATGGAGAACGAGCCGTCCCGGATCCAGGTGTAGCGGTAGTCCCAGTTGCGCTCCCCGCCGACCTGCTCGGGCAGCCCGGTGGTCGGCGCCGCGACCGGTGCACCGGTCGGCGCGTAAGTCAGCAGTTTCAGCGTGATAGCCGACCTGTCGACCATCTCCCGCCAGCGCCCGGTATAGGTGGACCGGTCCAGCCAGCCGCGCCAGAACCGCTCGGTGTCCTCCTGCAGCCGCAGCGCCTCCTCCGGCGTGATGATCCGCGGCTCGGCGCCCCCCGACTCCAGCACCACCCCGCCGGACTGGCCCTCCCGCAAGGTCCGCGTCCACCGCAACCCGTCGCCGGCCCGCTGCACCGCGACGCCCAGGTCCTGGACGGTGGACCCCGCCGGCGCCAGCCCGTGTACGGTCAGCTCCAAGTCGGCGGACCGGAGCACCCCTCCGTGCTCGGATAGCTCCAGCTGGTGCGACGCGCGTCCGTAGTCGAACCGCGGCTGGATCTCGATCGCGAACCGCATCACCCCGCGGACGACCCGGATGTGCCGGACCAGCCGGTGCCGCCCGGTCGCCTCGCCCTCGATGACCGGCATGAAGTCGTGAACCTCGCCGACCCCGTCGGGAGTCAGGAACCGGGTGATCAAGACCGCCGTATCGGGCAGGTACAGCTGCCTGGCCACGTAATCGCCGCGGTCCGGCGCGATCTTGAAGAACCCGCCGCGCTCCGCGTCCAGCAGCGACGCGAATACACTGGGCGAATCGAACCGCGGACAGCAGAACCAGTCCAGCACGCCGTCGGTGCTCACCAGCGCCGCAGTCTGCAGATCACCGATCAGCCCATGGTCACTGATATTCGGATAACGAGCCACGACCCTCTCCTCTTCTAACAGGCTCAGCGCGGCACCGCGGGCGCCACCGGCCGCGGCCGCTCGTGTCCCCTGTCCGCGGAACGCACGCGGGAGCCATCAAGGTGGCGGGCCGGGGAGCTACCCGACCGTGAGCGCATCCCTGCTCACGCAGGAGATTCCCGGTGCTCGGCCACACGCTCACGATGACCGCGCGGGAATGGCAACGCATCACCCCATGCGAATGATGTGGAAACCGGAGCGTTCCGAGCACACGGCCGCGCCACCGGTCATCCCGGAGGGATGATCCCTCGTGTCACCCGGCCTATCACACTTACCATTACGTCGCAGATAAGGATGGAGCCATGAGCAATGGCGAGAACGGCGAAAACGGCAGGAGCGGCCCGCAGTTCAGGGCCGGTCCTCTGATTACCAGCGCGGCGCTGGTGGGAGCAGGTACCTTGGTCGCTCTGGCCGGCCTAGCCCTGGGCAGCACGCACTTGATGACCGCCATCCGCCAGTGGGTCAGGGAGATGGAAGTGCCGCCGAGCGAGCTAGCCAGGCAGAAGTGGGTCCAGGCCAGGGCGGCAGTTGCCGCCGGCACAGCCGCTTGGCAGAACGGCCCCGCAGCTACTCCTTCGAGCGACTCCTAACTTTCGACGGTCGGCGCCGTTCGAGCCAGGACGGCAGCACGCCAGGCGAGTCCCCAGGCCGCTGCCCCTGTTCATCTATCGTCGGCCGACCATCGTGAGATCGTAAGGGAGCTTCGACCACGTCCTGCTCCGAACGGGGGTCGTACATACTACGCTGCCATCGTTGCCGCGCCAACACCCGTGACGGGTGGACCCTGCCGGAACCTGTCCGAGGCCCCGCGAACTGTGCTGGAATCAACTCGGCCCGCCGCGCGGTTGACCGCGGATCAGGCGTGCAGGCAGGGCAGCGGTCGGATGCTGAATCATCGCGATGCCCGGCCCGCGTGGCCTGACCCGGTGCGGCTCAGCAGGTCGTCAACGACTAGCGGCCCTCGTCCACGGACGGATCTCTTTCGTAGAGGCGGCGTACCTCCAGGACCTGCACGCCGAACGTCTCAAGCCTGGCGAGCAGCCCGTGCAGGGCCGCCTGATCCCGAAGCGGGCCATGCAGGACCGTCTCGACCGGCTCCACCGAGGCCGTGAGCCGGTCGAAGTCAAGCAAGGCCTCGGGCGGGAGCACACCGGCTACCCGGATCTCGTAGTAGGACGATGGCACCGTAGCCCCTTGCAGGTCGAAATCATCATGCCCAGACTCCCACGGTCCTGCTTCATCGCGCTTTGTGCCCCATTCATGGCGGGTGAATTCCGTCAACCCTGGTGAGACGGAGTAAGGGGTGATGGCTTATCACCATGTGATACGAAAGACAAGGTGTAGCGGGAAGGGACTAGCCCGCCCAGGCCGATCGCCATCGGTCGGTCGGGTCATGCGGTGCCTGCTGTTCGTGCCGCTGGGGGACTCGGGTCGTCGGCGGGGAGAGGTGGACGAGGATGGCGACTACCGATATTCGCGGAGCAGCCTGCTCCCGGGGGCATGTCGGCGCCGACGACCCGGTTTTGATGTCCAAGGTCACCGTGCCTGCCCTGCCGGGCTGGGCCGTTGCGCGTCCCCGCATCGAAAAACTCGTCGCAGAGGGCGCGCGAGGTCCGCTGACCTCGGTGACCGGGCCGCCCGGAGCGGGCAAGACCATGGCCATCGCGTCGTGGGCCGCCGCCAGCGGCGATCCCCGCACCCTGGCCTGGATCACCGTTGATGATTACGACAACCGGCCGCGGGTCTTCTGGTCCTACGTCGTGGCAGCCCTGCGGAAAGCCGGCATCGCCGTGCCCCGGATCACGCCCGGACCGACCCGCGAGGCCGTTGATCACCTGTTCCTCGTACGGCTTGCCTCGGTGCTGGCCGCGCAGGACCCGCCCGTGGTGATGGTCCTCGACGACCTGCATCTGCTCACCGAACCGGCTACCCTCGACGGCCTTACCTACGTGCTGAGGAACGCCAGGCCCGGCCTGCATCTGGTGGTCGCCTCACGGGTCGACCCTCTCGTCCCTCTGCACCGGTACAGGCTCACCGGAGAGTTGGCCGAGATCAGGGCGGACGACCTGGCCTTCAGCGTGGAGGAGTCCGGCCAGCTGCTGGCGCATCACGGTATCACCCTGACGGAGGCGGCGCTTGACTGCCTCACTGGGCGCACCGAGGGCTGGGCAGCGGGAATCCGGCTGGCTGCGCTTTCGCTGCAGGGACGCCCCGACCCCGAGCAACTCGTTAGGGACCTGGCAGCTGAGGACAGCGCCATCACCGGTTATCTGGCGGACGAGGTGCTAAGCGCGCTGCCCGCTTCGGTCCGCGACATGCTGCTCCAGACCAGCATTTTGGACTGTGTCTGCGCGGACCTCGCCAGTGAGCTGACCGGTGACGAGCAGGCGGCAGACACCCTGCCCGCCCTGGCCCGGGCGAACGCGTTTGTCCAACACGTCGGGCATGGGTGGTATCGCTACCATTCGTTGTTCGCCGCGGTATTGCGGCTCAAGCTCCGGATCGAGTGCCGTGGGCGCCTGCCCGAGCTGTATCACCGTGCCGCGCGGTGGTACCGGCGCACCGGGCGGCTTGACCAGGCCGTGCGGTACGCCGCCGAATCCGGTGACTGGCAGTTCGCGGCGGAGATGGTTGTCAACGAGTTCGCGGTAGGCCAGCTCATTGAACCGCTGGGCCGCCAGCCGCTGGCCGAGTCGTTTCGGCGCATGCCGCGGGATACGGCCTGGACCCAACCGCACCCGTTGCTCGTGCTGGCCGCGACCAGGCTGTCCGACGCGGCAGGGGCGGCGAGTGTCACCGCACTGGCCGCCGCCGAGAGCGTCCTCGAGGGTCTTCCTGCCGACGAGACGATCCCGGCCCGGTTCGCCGCGGCGCGGATCCAGTTGGCACTGTCCGGTCGTACCGGGGATCTTCAGGCAGCCACCGCCGCGGCCGGGCGAGCGGAAGCCTTGGCCGAACGACTGCCCGAGGAAGTACACGCCCGGCACCCTGGACTTCGAGCGGAGGTGTTGTCGGGGCGCGGAGTCGTGGAGCTGTGGGCCGGTCGTCTCGATGCTGCCGCGGCCGCCTTCCGGGCGGGAGTTACGGCCTCCACTGCCGGGACCGCGTACGAGCGTGCCCGCTGTCTTGGGTACCTGGCCCTCGTCGAAGCCTTGACCGGGCAGCTGAGCTACGCGCTCGAGCACGCCAACGAGGCCGGGGCGATAAAGACCAGCAGCGATGGTCTTGCCGAGCACGTCACCCCGGCGGCGGGCGTCGCGCTGGCATCCGTGCATCTGCAGCGGGGGGATATGCTCCGGGCGCATGCTCAGCTGAAGCTGGCCGAAGCCGCCCTTCGCAGTTGCCCGGACAAGCTGGTCAGCACGGTTGCCTGCACGGTCGCTGCGCAACGCCGTCTGGCCGAGGGCCGGGCCGCAGCTACGTCCGAGATGATCCGTCGGGCACGCCAGCACTGGTCACCCTCCCCGCCGGGTTGGCTGGACCTCCAGCTGACGATTCTCGAGTCACGTGCGTGCGTGTCGGCAGGCGACGTTCCGGCAGCCCTGGCCGCTGCCAGCCGCGCCGGTCCGCAGTCTGTACCCGATGCCGCAGCCGCGCTGGCTCACGCGTGGCTGGCCTCAGGAGATCATCAAGCTGCCCGGCGCGTACTGGAAACCGCGCCGGGGAGCTCGGGCTCGGCATCTCAGGAGATCGGCCTGGCGGGTTGGCTGGTCGATGCCCGGCTCAGCTACGCGACCGGCGACGACACGCGCGGACGCCGATCGCTCGAGCATGCACTGCGGCTGGCCGAGCCCGAGCAGATACGGCTTCCCTTCGTCATGGAGCGGAGCTGGATACGACACGTGCTGCGCCGCGACCCTGAGCTGGCCCGTTCCTGCGCGGAACAGCTCGATCTCGATAAGGCGAACCCAGTCGCGGTCTCGGCCGCGAAAGCGCGAACCCCGGCCGGCCAGGCGGTGCCGTTGGTCATCGAGCGGCTCAGCGAGCGCGAGCGAGAGGTGCTCACCCACCTATCGGGAATGCTCAGCACTGCCGAGATCGCTGCCGAGATGTATCTCTCGGTGAACACCGTCAAGACTCATCTCAGGAGCATCTACCGCAAGCTGTCCGTGGCTCACCGCAGCGAGGCAGTCCGCCGCGCACGGCAGCTCGACCTGATCTGATCGCGATGTCGAGCGCTGTGGTCGGTCGTATCACCCGTCGCGGGTGGGGTCACGGCTAGTCTCGGCTGGTTGACTTGGCCGGATTCCCACACGGCGCAAGAAGGAAGAGAACACCATGGCTGACCTGATCGCGATCGGGTATCCAGACGAGCAGACGGCCGAGGCTGCGGCCGCAGAAGCGCGGCGGCTGGCTCAGGACTTGATCATCCAGCCTGACGCCATCGCGGTGATCACGCGCGACAAGGAAGGTAATTACCACACGCACACCAACCACCACCTGGTCGGCGGCGGGGCGACCTGGGGGATGTTCTGGGGTTTGCTGTTCGGTCTGCTGTTCTTCATCCCGGTCTTCGGGATGGCCGTCGGAGCCGGGCTCGGTGCCCTGATGGGCAAGCTCACGAAGTCCGGCATCGACAAGGAGTTCCAGGACCAGGTCCGCGGCCTCCTGCAGCCGGGCACCTCGGCGCTCTTCCTCATGGTGGAGAAGGTCACTCCCGACAAGGCCATCGACGCGATGAGCAAGTACGGCGGCACCGTCCTCAAGACCTCGCTGTCCAAGGAGGGCGAGCAGGAACTCCAGGACGCCCTGCACGGCGCGAGTTCCTCCTGAGAACGACTAAGCCCGCTGACCATGCCGGCTGGTCCAGCCTGGTGCTGACCATACGGCAGGGGTGACGAAGCATCCTGCCCGTGCCCGGGCACGTGCTAAAACCGGGCCGTACCGGACCGCCCGATTCGGCGGCCGGTACGGCCCGCTGATGTCACACGCCCGGCTCGGCGGTTATCCGCCCGGACTTCACCGCGTCGACCAGGGCTTGGTGGTCACGCTCGTTCTGGTCAGCGTAAGCCGCGGCGAACTCGGTGACGGCCCGGTCGAATACATCGGAGTTGCCCAGGTAGGCACCGATTGCGACCCGGTCCCCGGAGCGAGCGTGCGCCCGGGCGAGCGTCCAGCCGCAGAGTTGACCGTACATCCGCATCCCCTCGGGGACCAGGGTCTCGATCTCGAGGGAGAACTTCCAGTCTCGTAGCTGCCGGACATAAAAGTCTCTGGGCTTGTCGTCCAGCCCGGCCTCGACGTGCTGCCAGCCCAGGAAGATGTCGCTGCTCGCCTGCATCAGCCGCTGGCCCGCGACCACTCGCTGGCCCTGGTTCTTGAACTTGCTGGCGCCGACGAACCGGCTGAGCACCGACGCCTCTGCCTCCTTGACCTGCAGGAACAGCGGATCATTGTCGTCACGGCCGAGCATCAGGATGATCCAGCAGCGCGTTCCGACGCTGCCCACGCCGACGACCTTGCGGGCCATGTCGCAGAACTGGTACTGCTCGAGCAGGTACCTGCGGTCGGTCGCCAGCGTCCGCCGGTACGAGCCGATCAGGCCGCTGACGAACGTCTTGAACTCCTCCCGGGTCGTCTCGCTCGGCATCAGCTCATCGATCGGCACCAGCACCGGCGGGTCGGAGATGATCCGCGGCTCACCATCCACCATCCGGGTCAGCTTGGCCACCTCCTGCATGCTGTCCCTGGTCCGCGCCTTGGCCAGGCCCTTGTCCAGCCGCTTGCGCTGCTGTTCGGCGAGCTGGGCGCCGAACTGCGCACGCAGCTCGTCGATGTCCGCGCGTGCGTACCAGACGTCGAGGTTGGTCATCCCGGCGAACTGACGGACCGCCTGCCGGTACTGGCCGACGGTGGCCATGACGATCTCGCGGCGCTGCTTGACAGGCAGGCCATTGCCGCGTGCCGCGACTTCCATGCTGGCCGCGAGCCGCTTGACATCCCATTCCCAGGGACCCGGCAGCGTCTCGTCGAAGTCGTTGACGTCGAACATCAGGCGGCGCTCGGCTGAGCCGAACAGGCCGAAGTTGGACAGGTGCGCGTCCCCGCAGGCCTGCACGGCCAATCCGGTCACCGGGGTGGCAGCCAGGTCGCTGGCCATCGGCAGGGCTGCGCCGCGGTAGTAGGTAAACGGGGACACCATCATCCGCCCGTAGCGGACCGGCACCAGGTCGGGTACCCGCGATTTCGCTTGCTCCTCCAACAAGCTGATCGGGTCGGGCCAGCCTTCTGGCCGTTCGAACGCCGCATGGCTAGTCCGTGGTACCTCGGCCCGCGCCGTCTTGCCCCGGGCAACGCGCTCCGCCGGGGTCAGCCGGTTTACCGAAGAGTCAAGCTCATACCGGGCCACTAGCCGCGGCAGCACAACAGCTGTCCGCTCAGCCATGATCGGCTCCTTTCTGGTCGGCCAGCCGTGCACGATCAGGGCCAAGCCGGCAATTAGGCGAGGCCAGGCCGCCGCTGCTGCGGTCGCCAAGGCGACCCCTGGTTAACGTACGCCGACCTTTGCCTTAACGTACCTCGACGGTGCCTCGTCGGGCATCCAGCCGCTTCACCCAGCCAGGATGAAAATGGGCGGCCACTGGCTAGAGTTAAGCTAATCATGGCGGACAGAAGAAGTCGGCGTGTGCGTCTGGTATCTCGTTCTGCCAGGCGGGAGTCTGATTCTTTCACTGCGTGACGGCTCGCGGAGAGGCATTCCAGGGTGGCAGTTGAGGGGAGTGCGCCCGAGCGGCCCGCCGCGCCGTCCGCCGAGGAGCTTCTCAGCGACCCATCGCCGCACCCCCGCGGATCCGGCAAGCGGCGGCGCATAAGGCGGTCTGACGTCGAGCGGTTTGTTCAAGCCGTCAGGAGCAGTGACCAGGCGGCCGTGGACGATATGGTCCTGCGGCTGAGCCGGTCCCGGCCCTGGCTGGCGCCCCTCGCCCTCGCCCTCGGTGGCTTCGCGATGCTCTTGGAGGGGGTGAAGCTGCTGTTCACCAACTGGCGGCTCACCCTGATCCAGGTGCTGCCCGCGATGTGGATCTGGGCCGCCATGTACGACCTGAAGCTCCATCTGAAGCTCCATCTGCAGGGCAACACGTTTCACGTGCTGACCGGGCCGGTGGTGATCCCGGTCGTGCTCGGCATCGCCGCGATCACCGCGGCGAGCTTCTACCTGAACGCGGTGTTCGCGTTCGCGATCGTCGAGCCGGGCGGGCCTGCGATCAGGCCAGCGTTCACTCGGGCCCGGCCGCACCTGGCCACCGTGCTGGGATCGGGCTTTGTCGTCGGCCTGCTGCTCGGCTTTTCCGCGATCGTCGCCGTCCGCTGGGGGGTGTTCTGGTTCGGGCTGAGCCTGAGCGCGGTCATCGGCGTGATGATGCTCTGCTACGTCGCCGTGCCAGCGCGGCTCATCGGCATGAAGACCTCCCACTCGAAGCGCGACAAGCTGACCGCCAGCGTGGTGGGCGGGACCGTCGGAGCGGTGATCTGCACTCCTCCTTACGCGCTGGGTCGCGTCGGGCTGCTGTTGCTCGGGTCGAGCACGTTCTTCGCGCTCGGCGTCATCTTGTTTGCTGTCGGGCTCACGTTGCAGGCTGGCGCCACCGGCGCGGTCAAGACGATCAAGATGAGCGCCAAGCTCGTCTCCGGGCGCGGGCTGGCCGGCGCTGAACAGCCGCCCGGCGATATTTCCCAGCCCGTCGACAACTAGCGCTCCGCGGCCGGCGCTAACCATCCTCGCTGGGTGAGGCAACACCCCGGCGTACACGGCATAGTCGGGGTCATGAAGCCGGTCGACCGTCGGCTGTTCCAACATGCCCGGGCCGCCCGCGGCTTCCTGCTGGTGACGGTCGCCCTGGGCCTGGTCACGACCGGCATGGTACTCGCGCAGGCGGAGCTGCTGGCGCGGCTGCTCGCTAACGCGGCCCGGGGCACCGGCCTGGCTGCCTTCTCGACCGCCCTGGTCGCGCTGCTCGCGGTGGTGGCCGTCCGGGCCGCCGCCGCCTACGGCGGCGAGGTCGCGGCACTGCGGGCTGCCGCCACCGTGAAGTCACAGCTGCGCCGCGGCCTGGCCGCCCAGCTGCAGCGGCTCGGACCGGCCTGGCTGGCCCGGCAGCAGCCGGGTGAGATCACCACCGTGGCCACTCGCGGCCTGGACGGCCTCGACCCTTATTTCGCCCGGTACCTGCCGCAGCTGGTACTCGCCTGCCTGGTGCCCGCGGCGGTACTGGCCACGGTGGCCACAGCCGACTGGATCTCGGCCGTGATCATCGCCGCCACGCTGCCGCTCATCCCGATCTTCGCGGTCCTGGTCGGGATGCATACGCGGGCGCGCACCCAGCGCCAGTGGCGGTTGCTGGCGCGCCTTAGCGGCCATTTCCTGGACGTCGTGGAGGGCCTGCCCACGCTCAAGGTGTTCGGCCGGGCCAAGCGCCAGGCGGACGTGATCAAGGAGGTTACCGAAGGCTACCGGTCAGCGACTATGGCCACGCTGCGCGTGGCGTTCCTGTCCGCGCTGGTACTGGAGCTGGCCGCGGCCGTGTCGACCGCCTTGGTCGCGGTGGAAGTAGGGCTGCGGCTACTGGCCGGCCACCTGGGGTACCAGACCGCGCTCGTGGTGCTGCTGCTTACTCCCGAGGCCTACCTGCCGTTGCGTGCCGTAGGCATGCACTTCCACGCGAGCATGGAGGGGGCCGCTGCCGCCGGGCGCGCGTGCGACATCATCGAGACGGTGCCCGCGTCAGCGCGCGTCGCCGCGGCTGGGACCGGCACGCCGCCGCCCGCGGTCGACCTGCGATACGACGACATCAATCTGGACGCGGTGAGCCTGGCCTATCCGGGACGTAACCAGCCGGCGCTGGCCGAGGTAACGATGACGATCCGGCCGGGCGATCAGATCGCGGTCACCGGGCCTAGCGGGGCGGGCAAGAGCTCGCTGCTCGCGTTGCTGCTGCGGTTTAGCGAGCCCACAGGCGGCCGGATCACGGCGGGCGGTAACGACCTGGCCTGTATCGACATCGAGAACTGGCGGCGGCAGGTCGCCTGGGTGCCGCAGCGGCCGTACCTGTTCGCCGCTACCGTGGCGGACAACATCGCGCTGGGCCAGCCGGAAGCAGACCGCCGGGACGTCGCGCGGGCGGCCGAGCTCGCGGGGGCGGACGCGTTCATCCAGGCGCTGCCAGAGGGGTACGACACGCCGCTCGGTGAACACGCGTTGCGGCTTTCGGCTGGGCAGCGGCAGCGCATCGCCCTGGCTCGCGCGTTCCTTCGGGACGCGCCGCTGCTGCTGTTGGACGAGCCCACCGCGCACCTGGACGCGCTGGTGGCGAGGCAGATCCTGGCGGTCATCGAGACGCTCATGGCCGGGCGGACCGTGATCCTGGTCACCCATCGGCATGCCTGGCACGGCGGTGCCGACCGGATGTACACCCTCGATCACGGCCACTTGTTGCCCACCGCGTCGGGCGAGCCCGCAAGACGACGAGTGGCGGTGCTGCCGTGAGGGCGCGGCTCGCCTCGCAGCGTCTGCGGGCCGCCCAGAGCGGGGGACCTGACCCGCTGCTGCGGTTGCTCCGGCTGGCCCGTCCGCTGCGCGGTCGGCTGCTGCTCGCGGTCCTGGCCGGGGCGGCCGCGACCGCATGCGGCGTGGCCCTGCTGGCCGTATCCGGGTTCATGCTGGCGCGCGCGTCGCAGCACCCGAACATCATCGCCATCTCCGCTGCGGTGGTGGCGGTCCGCGCGCTATCAGTCGGGCGCGGTACCTTCCGCTACGGCGAGCGCCTGGCCTCCCACGACGTCGCCTTCCGGGTGCTCGCTGACGTCCGGGTGAGCATATACCGGCGGCTGGAGCGGCTGGCCCCGGCCGGGTTGCGGGCGTTCCGCTCCGGCGATCTGCTGGCCAGGCTGGTCTCTGACGTCGACGCCACCCAGGACTTGTTCATCCGCGCGGTGGTCCCGCCGCTCACCGCCATCCTGGTCGGTGCCGGCGCGGTGGTCGTCTGCCTCTTGCTGCTTGCCCCCGCGGCGGGTGTGCTGGCGGCCGGACTGGTCGTCGCGGGCGTGACGGTACCGCTGCTCGCCGCGGCCCGGGCCCGGATGGCGGCCAGGCGGACGGCTCCGGCCCGCGGTGAGCTCGCAGCGGACCTCACCGGCTTGGTCGCCGGGGCCGCCGACCTGCACGCGTTCGGCGCACAAGACGCCGCCTTGGCCTCGGTCGCCAGGCACGACCGCTCGCTCACCCTGCTGGCCCGCTGGTCGGCCTCTGGCGAGGGCTTGGGAGCCGGCCTCATCGCCGCCGCCACCGGTCTCACCATGTGGGGTGTCCTGCTGCTCGGCGTGGCCGCGGTCGGAGCCGGTGCCCTCACTCGCGTGCCTCTGGCGGTGCTCGCCCTCACCGCGATGGCCTCGTTCGAGGCAGTATCCGCCCTTCCCTCGGCGGCCACGCAACTGGGCCAGGCGCGGGCCAGCGCGGCCCGGGTCGGCGCGGTCCTGGACGCCCCCGATCCGGTCACCGAGCCCGCCGTGCCGCGCCCGCT
>JASIGD010000311.1 GCA_030045295.1 Streptosporangiaceae bacterium | reverse complement strand
ACCTCCAGGCCCACCAGCCCGTCCGCCGTCCGCTCCGCCTCACCGCAGTGAATGCCCATCCGCACCCGCACCTCGCCCGGCCACCCATGAGCCTGCAGGGCCTGCTGCATCTCCAGCACCGCCGCTACGCACGCACGCGGCGAGGAGAACACGGCAAAAAACGCATCGCCCTGGGTGTCCACCTCCCTCCCGTCGTGCGCGGCCAGCGCCGACCGGATCAGCGCGTGATGACCGGCCAGCACCCGCGCGTAGACGTCTTCCCCCAGCCGCCCGAGCAGCGCCGTCGAGCCCTCGATGTCGGTGAACAAGAACGCGAGGGTCTCCACGCACCCATCGTAGAAGGCCGGGTCCGGCAGCCCCCGGCCAGCAGGACCTCATCCAACCCGGGACCGGCTCATCCGGCGGGTCCCGGCCGCTGAGCCCGCGCCGGCCTGCCTTTACCGCCGACGCTCCCGAGGCCAGAATGAGCAGCGGCGGGACCACCTCCAGGCGCACCGCCGCCGCGCCGTTCATCCCCTCCGGCCGCGGACCCGCGTGGTGGGCCAGCGGTTGCCGCTGTTGCGAATCCAGATCACCGGGCAGCAATAAAGTTCATCCGGCGGGCTGGCAGCCGGACCAGAATGCGTCGCTCAGCGGCGTGCGTCCAGGAGAAGAATCAATGTCATGCCTACGCCTCACCAGCCGGTTAATACCTGGCGTGCTAGTTTCGATTCCAGGTACGTTTCTCCCTGATGACCGATAACAATTATGCCCAGGACCTGCTTGGACCGCCTAGCGCCGACGCCTTCAGCCGCGGGTCGTGGTGTGAAGATCGACGTGGGACCGGCCGCTCGCTAGTGCGGCCGGGGCGATCACGTCGAACTTCCTCATCAACTTCGAAACGGGCGAACTAATTGACTCGCACCTCGGCCTCGTCCGCCTTCCCGATACCCGAGGAGGAATGCAATGAGCTACCTTGGCCCGCTGCGGCTGCATTTCGCCGGCCGGTTCCAGGCGGCCACGTCGTCGGTCAACAACGACCCGACGCACTTCGACAACTCGACGTTCCTGCCTTCGTTCCAGGAACTGCAGGGACCGAAAGGAGATCCCCCCAATGGCTGGTTCGACCCTCGCGGCGACGCTGACTTCAGGCTGATCGACTGCCGCGTGACCTCGGCGTTCCTGGCTGACGGGTCGCCTGCTCCTGCCGACGACCCGGTCCGAAGACTGCTGGTCGCAGACTCTGATCGCACCGCGCCGGCCAAGATCGTAGACCTCGACCCCTGCCAGCAGATGGTCTCGATGCTTTTCGGCCTCGAAGTTCGCATCACCGACGACGCCGGCGCGACTCGGTTCCGGGGGACCTACGAGCCAGCGGCGTTCTTCGACATCTGGGGACGCGCGCCGGGCCAACCCTCAGACAGGACGGCATGCGCGTATTACCAATCCGTCCTGACCGCGGTGGAGTGGGGCGACATAAGCAGTTCGCCGTTCCTCACCGCGCTGCGCGATGCTTCACCGGACAGGCTCCTTTCCATCAAGTTCATGGTCGACGGGTACAACGAGACCTTTGGCGAGGCCCAGTTCACGCGCGGGCGTCTCGTAGGCACGATCGGACCGGGAGGCGCCGCCGAACCCAAGCACCTAGTGCGGGGCCGCCAGTTCGTCCTGCCAGCGGACACGGCGAACAAGGTGAATGTCAATTTCTGTGTCGGCGCCGTCGACTCGGCGACGTCCAGGCTGTACCTCGACCTGGGTAACGCGCTGCCGACGAAGGAGCCGGGCGGCGACATTGACAACGAGCGCGTCGGCAAGCTCTCACTTTGCCTCGGCGAGGATGTCGAGCCGTTCTGCCCGGTGCCCTACCAGAGCTCGGGCTGGTACGAGGAGACGGCGGGTGTCGTCGCCTTGCCTGCCGACCGGCCGTTGACCGCGGCTGAGCTCGAGCGGATGGCGACCACGCCGATGTCGCTTTCGTGCGGTCGCCAGGCGACGCCGGCGCTGGTCGAGGCCGTCGTGTACGTGCGTCCCGACCAGCTCGCGTTCCGCTGCGATCCGGGCGGCTCGGCGAGTGTCCGTCTGTACGCCACGAAGCTCGGCCGGCCGTATGCGGGCGCCACCATCCGGCTAGCCCAGGACAGCGGCGGACTGCAGCCTCCGTCCCAGGCGGCTGGTTCTTATCAGGCGTACCCGGCGAGCTGGACCGTCGGCGTGCCGGCGAGCGCCGTCAGCTTCCCGGGGACCGTGACCACGGACGGCGACGGCGCTGCGGTCGTCACCGTCACAACCTGCGACCCGGGAAACCCCCGCGTCTACATCGACGGTCAGGTTTACGGCATCCGCGCGACCCTGGCAGATGGCGGCGGGATCCCCGCCGACCCGCAGAACTTCGTCAGCCTGCTCGTGTGGAGCGGTTTTCAGGCGGACGATCCCCCGACGTGGCACGGCAGCCTCCAGCCGGTGTTCCAGCAGTACGCCAACCTGTATCCGATCATGCAGGACTTCCTCGACCTGTCGTCCTACGACGACGTCTGCGCCCACCGGAAGCTGCTCCTGCTCGTCTTCAGCCTCCCGGTACAGGACGCGAACTCGATGCCGGTGACGCGTGACCTTTCGACCGCGAAGAGGGCGGCGATCCTGCGCTGGCTCACCAGCCCGGGGGCAGACGGCAAGCCATTGCTCGGGACGGCTCCGCCGGCGAAGCCCGCGGGCGCTCGTCCCCCCCAGGTCGCCGCAGCCGGACCCGCAGCCGCAGGCGCGCAGCTGCTGGGCGGCAAGGGAGCCGCATTCGGGCGAATGCTCTCAAGAAAGGCCAAGCCCTGATGTTGCTGATAAAGCCTCAGCTCGTCGCGAACCTCAACTCGATCGGCGGGCTGCGGACGGCGCTCCAGAGCGCGATCGAACTTGAGCACGCGACGATCCCGCCGTACCTGTATGCGCTCTACTCGCTCGGCGCCGACAACACTGAGATCGCCGAGCTCATCCATTCGGTTGTCGTTGAGGAAATGGCCCACTTCACCCTGGCCGCGAACGTTCTTAACGCGATCGGCGGTGCCCCTTGTATTGACAAGCCGGGGTTCATCCCGGCGTATCCAGGGCCGCTTCCCGGGACTGTCCAGGGCGGGCTCGTCGTAACGCTCGAGCGGTTCTCGATACCGCAGACCCAGAACGTCTTCATGATGATCGAGGAGCCGGAGGACCCAGTCGCGATTAAAGCTGCCCGCACCGCTGCCGGGCAGCCGCTAACGGTAGGCATGTTCTACGGCCGGATCCGGAGGAGCATGGAGGAGCTCGAGACCAGGCAGCTCCGCCGAGGCCGGACCATCTTCACCGGCGACCCGGCGTACCAGGTCACGCAGGACTTCTCCTCCTGGGAGATCTTCCCGGTCCATAAGCTGGACGACGCCGAGAAGGCGATCGACTTCATCGTCTTGCAGGGCGAGGGCACCCGGTATTCGCCATCTGACCCTCTGGCCTGGGGCGAGCTGGCTCACTACTACCGTTTCAGCGAGATCGTGCAGGGCCGAAGGCTCGTCTCGGACGGCAAAGTCCCGCCGTCATGGACCTACACCGGGGATCGTATCCCGTTCGACCCGGCGAAGGTCGCGCGCGTGCGGGCGAACCCGAAGCGGGCCGACTACCACGGCGGCTCGGCAGCGCGGTTCGGGTGCGAGACGTTCAACTACACCTATACCAGCCTGCTGAAGGTCCTTCACGAGGCGTTCAACGGCAACCCCAGCCGCCTTTCCGCCGCGGTCGGGATGATGGAATCACTCAAAGAGCAGGCGCTGACTCTGGCCCGGATCGATTCGGGACGCGGCGGCAAGGCCGGGCCAAGCTTTGAGTACCAGCCAACGAATCCCTGACAAACGCCTGTAAAACGAACGCTCCCGGTGGCACGGCCCTGTATTTCAGTACGTGATGCCAGGGAACTGCTCGCGAGCGCGCTCCAGCTGGCCGGCCCACTCGTGGGGCCAGCCGAAAGCGCGGGCGGCCTGACCGCTCATGTCGGCGGCCGCAGCACCGCTGGTGAAGTGGACGTACTCGCCCCAGTTCATCCGCCGTGTGTAACTGCCGCCGGAGTCGCGCGGGAAGTGCCGGGCCAGCTCCCGGAAGAACCTGTTCATGACCTCTGCCTGCCCGCAGTCACGCCACAGCGGGTAAAACCAGTCGCGGAACCAGCGGGTCCTCCGGCGAGGGAAATCGTCGGTATTGCCGGCGAACCGGCGGTAGACGCCCTTGGCCTCGCGGTCCAGGCCCAGCGCCGCGTAAAGGTCATAGATGTAAAACTCGGCCCACTTGCTGTCACCCCAGATCTCGTACGCCGGTGAGCCGTGGGCGCCGTTGTTGGCGCTCTCCACCGAATGTCCGATCTCGTGAGCGGGCAGCTCGCGAGCGAGGGTGTTTGCCTCCCGCCAGTTGTCCAGCCCGCAGTCGCTGACGTTGCGGTAATCGTGGACCGGGCTGAAGTAGTAGCCCGCATGGCCGCCGCCGTGCCGCCCGGCGTGGTGGATGGAGTAGACGCGCGGGTCGGACCCGAACCCGTCGCCGTAGGCTGCCTTGGAGTACTGCCAGGTCACGTTGATGAACCGGGGCAGCCACCGGATCTCAGAGCGGCGCACGTCGGGGTCCACGTAGATCACGCAGTGCTCGTCGCTGTGGTATAGCCGGAGCAGCTGGCGGTGGTCGAACCAGTGCTCCTGCCAGGTAGCAGGCGGGTCTGCCAGCTGGCGCTCCGGCTGTGCCTCCACCAGGTCCTCCCACCTCTCCGGGCACTGCCCGGCGAGTTTTCGTCGAGCCGTCACCAACGCGATCGTATGGCCAGTGAGCTCGCCTGCCGTACCTCAGCATCTGCAACGGCGTGGCGGGAGGTACCCGCCGGCCGCGGCCAACTGCATCCGGGCCTGCACCGAAATCGCGGATCGGCGCCGGCGGTGCACCGCAGGGACGGCGATGATCCAGGCCGGCAAAACGGGGAAGCCGAAACCGCGACGTGCGTGACCATCGGCCCGGCGCTCCCCGGTCACCGGGGGTGCGTGCTGATCGAGATGCCGGAACCGCTCCCGCGCGAGTAGACCGACACGCTCACGCCCTCGTTGCTGCGGTATGCGGCGAGACTCGCGTGGTAGGCACTCATCGAGGAAGACGTCACGTGCCATCCGCCGGTGGCCAGGGCGTTCCGGTAGAACGCGCCGATTTTGCTGACCGAATCGGGCGACGTGAGCACGATGGAGTACGCAGACTTGCTTACCACGGTCGACGGCTGGTAGTCGGGCAGCTTGCCTGCTGACGACGAGTCGGCGGGCCGACTGGCCGGCGCGCTGGGGGCCGCCGTCGGTTTGCTCGCCGCGGGGGCCGGGCTGGCCTGCGCGGTCTGGGTTACGGTCTTGGTCGGCGTGGCCGCCGGCGCTCCACCCGACGCGGCGCAGGCCGACAAACCCACTGCGGTCACTGCGACGGCGGCGGCCGCGAGTATCCGCGATCTCGCCTCCGGACCCTGTACGCTGCTGAACACTTCGTGCCTCCCTGTGCCATCTGGCCCGTACCCCTGCGGGCATCGGTGAGGCGACGGTAAGACCGAGCCGGCCGCGGTCGTATCCGGGGATCCACCAGTGACTGTCCCTAGTCACTGGGCTAGTGCCGTCCTACCATTGGCTTTATGCTGCTGGGGCGCGAAGCTGAGCAGCGTGTCGTCGAAGGGTTGCTGCAAAAGGCCCGCGGTGGCCGCAGCGCCGTGCTGGTGCTCCGCGGCGAGCCCGGCATCGGGAAGACCGCGCTCCTGGACTATGCCGAGCGCAGTGCCGGGGATATGACCGTACTGCGGTGCGCCGGGGTCGAGGCCGAGCACGAGTTCCCGTTCGCCGGCCTGCATCAGCTGCTGCGGCCCTGCCTGGGACTGCTGGACCGGCTGCCTGCCCCGCAGCAGGCCGCGCTGCGCGGTGCGTTCGGCCTGAGCTTCGACCCGGTTCAGAGCCCTTACCTGGTCTCGCTCGGGCTGCTCAGCGTGCTCGGTGAGGCGTGCGACGACGCGGCGTTGCTGTGCCTGATCGACGACGCACACTGGCTCGACCGGCCCTCGCAGGAGGCACTTGCGTTTGCCGGCCGCCGGCTCGAGGCGGAGCCTGTTGCGATGCTAATCGCCTCGCGGCAGCGGAGGGGACAGCGATTCGAGGCGGCCGGGTTTCCGGAGCTCGAGTTCGGCGGCCTGGACGATACAGCCGCTCGTGCCCTGCTCCAATCGCGGCTCAAGCGTCCGGTGGCGGACCAGATCGTGACGATGCTCGTCCGCTCCGCGCGCGGCAACCCGCTGGCGTTGCTGGAGCTGCCAACCAGCCTCACCGATCGCCAGCTCGACGGGACAGACCCGATCGCGGGGCCGCTGCCGGCGAAGGGAGCCGTCGAGGCATCGTTCCGTGCGCGGGTG
>JASIGD010000310.1 GCA_030045295.1 Streptosporangiaceae bacterium | reverse complement strand
TGTCATGGTCCTCGTGTGTCATCCGCTGCTGCTGTCACGGTATTGCTTCCTCGCGATGGTGACGAAACCGGCCAGCTATTCGTTCCCGGGGCTGGCCGCGAAGTCGATCGGCTCCTCGACCCGGCCCAGCAGCTGGGGCTGCGGGTCGGCGCAGCTCGTGACCGAACGCGTGACCGCCGCGGCAGTTCGCCTCGCGGTCGCGCGCGGGAACTTGTTAGACACCATAGACTTAGCACTCGGGGCTTTTGAGTGCCAGGGAGGTGAACGCGTGCTAGACGAACGCAAGCTGACGGTACTCCGGGCGATCGTCCAGGACTACGTGTCCACCACCGAGCCGGTGGGATCGAAGTCTCTGGTTGACCGGCATCATTTCGACGTTTCCCCGGCGACGATCCGCAACGACATGGCGGTGCTGGAAGAGCAGGGTTTCATCGCGCAGCCGCACACCAGCGCCGGGCGGATACCGACGGAGAAGGGCTACCGGCTTTTCGTCGACCGGCTATCGAGCGTCAAGCCGCTGTCCGCAGCCGAGCGCCGCGCGATCGAGAGTTTCCTGGCCGGCGCGTACAGCCTCGATGACGTCGTCATGCGCACGGTCAGGCTGCTCGTCCAGCTGACCCGCCAGGTGGCCGTCGTGCAGTATCCCTCGCTTACCAGGTCCGCGATCCGGCACATTGAGCTCGTCCCGCTTGCCCCGCAGAAGCTGCTGCTGGTGCTGATCACCGATACCGGCCGGGTGGAGCAGTGCACCGTTGACCTGCCCAATCCCTGGGATGACGCCGCGGTTTCCGACGTGCGCACGGTGGTCAACGCCCGCCTGGGCGGGCGCAAGCTGGCCGAGGCCGCGGCCCTGGTCACCGACCTGTCCGAGCGGGTCCCGGCCAAGGAGCGGGCGAACGCGAACGCCGTGTTCTCGGTCCTGCTGGCCAGCCTGATTGAGCGAAACGAGGAGAAGATCGTCTTCGGCGGAGCCGCTAACCTCGCCGCGAGTGACTTCAGCAAGGGGCTGCGGGAAGTGCTCGAGGCCCTGGAAGAACAGGTGGTGCTAATGCGGCTCCTCGGGGAGGCGACCGATCCCTCGATCCTGACCGTCACGATCGGCTCGGAGAACCGGGTCGCAGGCCTGCAGGCCACCTCGGTAGTGTCCACGGGGTACGGGAGCACAGCCGAGCCGCTGGCCAAGCTGGCCGTGCTCGGGCCGACCCGGATGGACTACCCGGGAACGATGGGGGCGGTGCGCGCGGTGGCGCGTTACGTCGGTCACATCCTGATGGAGTCGTAGTGGCAAAGGACTACTACTCCCTGCTCAAGATCCGCCGGGACGCGACGCCAGATGAGGTCAAGCGGGCCTACCGGCGGCTGGCGCGGGAGCTTCACCCGGACGTGAACCCCGATCCTGAGACCCAGGAGAGGTTCAAGGAGATCACCCAGGCCTACGAGGTGCTGTCGGACACGGACAAGCGCCGGATGTACGACATGGGCGTCGATCCGTTCGCGACCAGCGGAGCAGGCGCCGGCTCGGGTCCGTTCGGGCCCGGCTTCTCGTCGCCGCTGAGCGACCTGCTCGACCAGTTCATCGGCGGGCTGGGCGGCACCGCCACGCGCGGGCCGCGTAGCCGGGCGCAGCGGGGCCGTAACGCGACGATCAGGATCGAGCTCGACCTGTCCGAGTGCTCGTTCGGAGCGACCCGCGAGCTTACCGTCGACACGGCCGTGGTCTGCCCCACCTGTTCCGGTGAGGGCACCGCACCGGGAACCCATCCGCAGACCTGTGACATCTGTGGCGGGCGCGGTGAAGTGAGCCAGGTGACCCGGTCCTTCATCGGCCAGGTGATGATGTCCCGGGTGTGCCCGGGCTGCGGGGGATACGGGACCGTGCTGGTCAGGCCCTGCCCGGAATGCGACGGCGATGGCCGGGTCCGCACCAGGCGCACCATCAAGGTCCGGATCCCGGCCGGCGTCGAGGACGGCACGCACATCCAGCTGGCCGGGGAGGGTGAGGTCGGCCCGGGTGGCGGACCACCCGGCGACCTGTTCCTGGAGATCGTCCAGCGCCCGCACGAGATCTTCGAGCGGCAGGGCGATGACTTGCACTGTACGGTGACCATCCCGATGGTGGCCGCGGCCTTGGGCGCGACGCTGTCGGTGGAGAGCCTGGACGGTCCCGCCGACATCGACATCCGCCCGGGTACCCAGTCCGGGCAGGTGATCCCGCTTTACGGCCAGGGTGTCAAGCACCTGAACGGCAACGGGCGCGGCGACCTGGTCGTCCACGTGACGGTGGAGACCCCGACCAAGCTCGACGCCGAGCAGGAAAAGCTCCTGCGCGACCTGGCCAAGCTCCGCGGCGAGGAAGCTCCGCCCGGCCGGTTCGCGCCCGGTCAGCAGGGATTCTTCTCGAGGCTCCGCGACGCGTTCAACGGGCGCTGACCCCGGGGCTGATGGTGTCGCAGCCACCGGTCTTCTTCACCGATCGCACCGATCTCCAGCGGGATGTCGTGATCTTGTCCGGTCCCGAAGGTCGGCACGCGGCCACCGTACGCCGGCTCCGCCCGGGCGAGCGCGTCGACGTCGGCGACGGCGCGGGCCTGGTCGCCGCCTGCGTCGTGGCCGCCAGTTCGAGCCGGGGGCTCGAGCTGGCCGTCCTGGCCAGGCGAGAGGTTCCCAGACCCGACCCGGTGGTCACGGTCGTCCAGGCCATACCTAAGGGCGACCGCGGCGAGCTGGCCGTCGAGGAAATGACCGAGGTCGGCGTCGACCGCATCGTGCCCTGGGCCGCGGCGCGCTGCGTACCGGCCTGGCGAGGGGAGCGCGGAGCCCGCTCGCTGGCCAAGTGGCGGGCTACCGCGCGGGAGGCCGCCAAGCAGTCCCGCCGCGCCTGGGTACCCGAGGTGACCGAGGCCGTCTCGGCTCCCGGCGTGGCTCAGGCGATAACCAAGGCGGCCCGGGCGATCGTGCTCGAGCCCGAAGCGGCCGAAGGCCTCGGCGGCCTCGAGCCGCCGGAATCAGGCGACCTGCTCGTTATCGTGGGACCCGAAGGCGGGATAACCGACGATGAGAGCGCGGCCTTCCGCGCGGCCGGCGCGACGGCTCGCAGGCTCGGCCCCACCGTGCTCAGGACGTCGACCGCGGGTGCCGTCGCCGTCGCCGTCCTGCTCAGCCGCTCCGGTCGCTGGTGAGGCTCGATGTAATCCCGGCCCTGGTCACGGTCCCGGTCGTGGTCGCCTGCGTGGTCGTAGACCCGGTCGATGATGAGCCGCCGGTCGAGGTGACGCTGTTGGTGTTACCGGGCGACGTGGTTTGCGAGGTCGGCGCGCTGGTGGTGGGCGCCGGTGGACTGCTGAAGGGAGCCTTTGCGCTCGTATTGGTGGTGTGCGGGGCCGGAGTGCTGGGTGCGACCGTCGTCGGCGCAGCCGTCGTCGGGGCGGCGGCCGCGCCGGTCGACTTCGAACTCGGGCTCGGGCAGGGGGTCGACGACGTGTCGGTCTTCGCCGCCGAGGAAGCACTGCTGCTGGGATCCGATGGCGATGAGGTCGCCGTGGTGGCGCTGTCACTAGGGCTACCGCTCGTATCGGTGCCACCGCTCGTACCGGTGCCACCGCTCGGGCTGGGGCTGCCGGTGCCCGTCGGCGGGCTGGTCGGGGTCGCGTCCGGGGTGGGTGACGGGCTCGACGAGCTCGGAGAGGTAGCCGGGCTGGACGTCGCCGGGGCGGGCGCCGACGAGCTCGGCTTCGCCGCCGCGGACGTGGCTGAGCCGGAGGTAGCTGGTCCAGCCGACGCACAGGATGACGTAGCCGCCGGAGCAGTCTTGGGCGCGGCGGATGTGGCGGCCACGGTCCCGCCCCCGCCCGCTGAGGAATGGCCAGCGGCACCCCCGGCGGACGAGCTGGGTGTGGGACTAGCCGTGGGGCTCGACCCGATAAGGCTCGCGAACGCGGACTGTGCGGTCTGCCGCAGCGGGGGAACGGCCGCCAGCAGGACGCCGACGACGAACACGCAAATGCCCACCGCCAGGGCGGGCCGCAGCATCGCCTCGCGCCAGTCCCTGGGCCGTTGCGGTGCTCGCCGCGAATGCCTGCCCGCGGCGCCTTGCGCCGCGGGCGAGCCATGCTCGCCGCGCGTTCCATTCCCGCGCCCGGCCAGGCCCGCGAGGAACGCTGCGATCGCCAGGCGGAAGGCGGCCAGCCGGGACCCCCCCACCCGGGCGTGCGCCGGACCAGACCGGATCTTCTCGCGAATCCGCTCCAGGCCATCCGGGCTCGGCTCTACCTGATCCGCGGCAGCGCGCAGCTCGCGCCGCACGAATTCGGCAAAGTCGTGTCCGTGCCCGCCGTCAGAACCGCGGCCTGATCCCACCATTACTCCTGCTCCAACGCCGCGCGGAGGGACGCCATGCCGCGTGCGGTGTGGCTCTTGACTGCGCCGCGGCTGATGTCCATGACGGCGGCGATCTCGGCCTCGGACAGGTCGCCGTAGTACCGCAGCACGATCGCCTCGCGCTGCCGGTCGGGCAGCCGGCGCAGCGCGGCCACGACCGCGGACCGCTCGAGCAGGATGAGCGCGCCGTGCTCGGCGCTCGGCATGTCCGGCGGCGCCTTCTGCAGGTTCCTGTCCACCACGGTCCGGTGCCGCAGCACGGACCGGGACCGGTTCACCACGGCCTGCCGCAGATAGGCCAGCGCGTTCTCCGCATTCCTGAGGCGCTTCCAGGCGTCATGCATCGCGACGAACGCGTCCTGCACTACCTCCTCGGCGGTGGGCGTATCCCGCACCAGCAGCGTGGCCAGCCGCACCAGCGCCTTGTAGTGCATCGAGTAAAGCTCGGTGACCGCATAGTCCGCGCTCCACCCAACGCGCGTCGTGGCCGGCGAAACGAACGTCGCGGCCATGATGGCATCGTTGGCCACAAGGGTTTCGGTCACATGGGTTGGACGCGCGTCCCCGTCCTCAGGTTCACTCACCGGCTAACCCGCCCGCGTCTGCCGGTGGGTGCACGAAACTCCCGGTTGCCGGTCCGTCATCTCACTTTCTCCCACCCGTCTGGGTGTCCGCAGCCATCACACCGTCGGCAACCGTCCGGACCACCTGGCCAGCTACCTGGGTAAACGGGCAACCGGCCAGTAAACGGACGCGCCGCGCTGGCTCGCGGGCGCGCCGCCGCAGACCGCCGGATGATTGCGGAAGAAACAAGGATATCGAGACGGCACAAGGTACAACAGCCCACATTCCGGGATTCGTATGGTAACAACTTATGCCAACATGGTTACGCAGCAGCACAGGCGGCGTCAGCTAATTGTCGACATACAGGGATTGTCCCGGCCACCGGCCGGATGAGACGGGCGTGGCACGTGCGAGGTAGCCACGCCGGATAGCATGGTGTTCACCACGCTCGGGGGGCGGTCCTCCGGGTTTTCGAGAGCATCGAATTGACAGATATCCGGAACGACGAGCTGAGCGCCAGAAACAACGACCTGCGTGCCAGAAGTGATCCCGGCGGCAACGGGCAGCCGGGCGAACCTGAGGGTGAATCCCGGGATGAACCCCAAGGCGACGCCCGGGGTGCGCCTCGATCCCAGGTAAAGATCGTGATCCCGGCTGACCATTCCATGGTCAGCCTGCTCGGGTCCGGGGATGAGCTGCTGCACGTGATCGAGCGGGAATTCGCCGCGGATATCCACGTCCGCGGCAACGAAATCACCGCGACCGGGAACCCGGCCGAGACCGCCCTGGTCACAGAGCTGTTCGACGAGCTCCTCGAGCTGCTGCGCCAGGGCACGGACCTGACCCCGGACGCGGTCGAGCGGACGGCGGCCATGCTGCGCGCCGAGCGCGGCGTACGCCCGGCCGACGTGCTGACCGTCGGCATCCTGTCCGCCCGCGGCCGCACGATCCGGCCGAAGACGCTGAACCAGAAACGTTACGCGGACGCGATCGACAAGCACACGATCGTTTTCGCCATCGGCCCCGCCGGGACCGGGAAGACCTACCTGGCCATGGCCAAGGCCGTCAAGGCACTGCAGGCCAAACAGGTGAACCGGATCATCCTGACCAGGCCAGCGGTGGAGGCGGGGGAGCGGCTGGGGTTCCTGCCCGGGACGCTGTACGAGAAGATCGACCCCTACCTGCGCCCGCTCTACGACGCGCTGCACGACATGATCGACCCGGACTCGATCCCCCGGCTGATGGCCGCCGGCACCATCGAGATCGCCCCCCTGGCGTATATGCGCGGCCGAAGCCTGAATGACTCGTTCATCATCCTCGACGAGGCGCAGAACACCTCCGCGGAGCAGATGAAGATGTTCCTGACCCGGCTGGGATTCGGCTCGCAAGTCGTGGTAACCGGCGACGTTACCCAGGTGGACCTCCCGCCCGGACAGGTCAGCGGCCTGCGC
This sequence comes from Streptosporangiaceae bacterium, assembly GCA_030045295.1. Next base: position 507 of record JASIGD010000310.1, on the reverse strand, counting down.
ATCGTGCAGGACATCCTCGACGGCATCGATGACATTCATTTCGCGCGGCTGACCAGTCACGATGTGGTCAGGCACCGCCTGGTGGGCAAGATCGTCGACGCGTACGAGCGATACGACGCCCGCGAAAGGCAACCGGGCTCCACGGGCCCCGCGGGCTCCACGGCGCGGCCGAGCAGGCGGAAAGGCAGCTAAGACTCCCACATGAGCATCGATATCGCCAACGAGTCGGGGGTGGCCGTCGACGAGGTCGGGCTCGCCGCGGTCGCCAGGTTCACCCTGGACCAGATGCGGATTCGCCCGCTGGCCGAGCTGTCGGTGCTGCTCGTCGACGAGCGGACCATGACCGAGCTGCACGAGCGCTGGATGGGCGAGCCAGGACCGACCGATGTCCTGGCCTTCCCCATGGACGAGCTGCGGCCTCCGCACCTAGGCGGCAACCGCGCAGGTGACCTGGAGCCGGGTGACGACCCGGGGCTGCTCGGCGACGTAGTGCTGTGCCCGCAGGTC
>JASIGD010000309.1 GCA_030045295.1 Streptosporangiaceae bacterium | reverse complement strand
GCGGTCGCTGCCGGAGAACTCGGTGACGAACCGCTCCGGGTCGGGGTGCCCGGCCAGGGACAGCGCCGCGAGCCGCAGGCCCGCGGCCCACCCCTCGGTCCGCTGGTACAGCAGCGCGGCCCCGGCCCCGGACAGCGCGATGCCCGAGGCATCGAGCAGCTCGCGGGTTTCCCGCTCGGAAAAGCGCAGGTCCGCGGCGCGGATCTCGGCCAGCTCGCCGGCCAGCCGCAGCTGGTGCAGGCCCAGCCGCAGATCGTGACGCGTGGCCAGCACCGCGTGCACCCGCGCGGGAAGGCTGGTCAGCAGCCGGGTCAGCGCAGTGAGTGCCTCCGGCGATTTCAGCTCATGCAGGTCATCAATGACCAGCGTGATGCCCGCGCCAGCGCCGGCGAGCTCGGACAGCACCCGGTCGACCATGGCCGGTGCGTTGAAGTCAGGCGTCGCCGCCGATGGCCCCGCGCCGCCAGCCGGGCCGGTGGCGGCACGGACCGCGTCGAGCAGGGCCAGCCAGAACTGCTGGGCGTCGTGCTGGTCACGTTGCACCTGCAGCACGGCGAGCCGGCGCGGCTGCCCCGGACGGCCGGCCCAGGCGCGCAGCAGCGACGTCTTCCCGCTGCCGGCCGGCGCCGAGATGATCGTCACCGTCCGCGCCGCGGCGCGATCCAGCGCAGCGACAAGATCACCCCGGTCGATCAGCCAGGGAGTTGCTTGAGCCACCGTCACAGGCCTGCCTTGGTATAGACCCCGGACACCCTAGCGTCCGTGACGCAGTCCAGGCATCTTTTCTCTCGGTACCAGGCCAGCGGACGCGCTGTCAACGCCGCGCAAACCTGCGCCGCCCCCTGGCCCGGCGGATCACCGGGTTCCGGTGACGACCGTTCACCTGCCTGGCGGCCAGCCTGAGCTCGTCGCGAAGGATCGCGCGATCCGGTTAAGGAGGAGGAACTCATGATGAGCAACTACGTGCGGTGGCCCGGCGAGCGCGTCGCCGCGGCGCTTCTCGGTCAGGTGACACTATGAGCGCGAAGGTGGCCATCGTGGCCGGCGCAGGCGGCCCGCTCGGTCGCGCGACCGCGGTGACCCTCGCCGCCGGCGGCCTCACCGTCGTAGCGGTCGACCGGAGCGAGCGCGGGCTGGGTGACCTCCCCGATGGCATCCGCCGCGAGGTAGCCGACGCCACCGACCCGGCCGTGGCGAGGCAGCTCATCGACCGGATCGCCGGCGAGATCGGAGTCCCTGACGTGCTGGTGAACACCATCGGCGCGTTCCGTCTGGGAGACGCGCTCACCACGACGCCCGAGACGCTCCGGTTCATGATCGACGTGAACCTGGGACCCGCGCTGTGGCTGAGCCAGGCGGTCGCGCCGCACATGCAGCGGCAGGGTTCGGGTGTCATCGTGCACGTCACCGCACGCCCCGGGGTTGAGCCATCCGGCGGCATGGCGGCGTACAGCCTCAGCAAGGCCGCCCTCGCCTACCTGACCCGCATCCTCGACATCGAGCTGCGCCCGCACGGGATTCGGGTGAACGCGGTCGCACCCCAGCTGCTCGACACCCCCGTAAACCGGGCCACGTTCCCGGCGGAGACGATGGCGCACGCGACCGCGCCCCAGGCGATCGCCGACGCGATCGCCTTCCTGGTCAGCGACGCCGCGGCGCCGGTAAGCGGAGCGATACTGCCGGCCTACGGCGCCTGAGGAGGCGGCAGAAGGTAGGGCAAGGTCAGCGGTAGGGGCGCCCACTGCGCAAGACAGCCGGCCATCAACGGGCCGATGCCAAGCGCGCCGACGTTAACTGACGTGCCGATGGTCCGAGCACGGACCGCGGACGCGTCCGGATCCGCGCGCAGACGCAACTCGATGAGGTACGGGATGGCAACGCCCGCAGTCAGCCCGACCGCTACCCCGGTGAGCAGGCGCCCGACCAGCAGTGCGGGCAGGTCCTTCCACACTGCGAGCAACCCCGCTGCCGCCATCATCGTCGCGACGGCGCTGACCATCACGCCCCGGCGCCCGACGCGCGCGGCGATGGAGTTGTCCCTTTGCAGCGTGGCGATCGTGCCGGCCGCGAAGATCGCGTAGATCACGGTGATCGTGAAGGCCGACAGGTGATCTCGCGTCCGGTACAGGCCGTAGAGGGGACTCGGAACCGTCGCGAACGCCGTGACGATCAGGAAGGCGAACGCCACGGCCCAGAAGCCCGAGCCGAGCCGGCGCCCAAATGAGCTCCCCATGGCCGGACGGTAACGGCCGTCGCGGTGAGCGGCGCTCACCTGATCCCGGTGATCCGGTATCCGGGGCGAGCCGACCGACCTCGAGCAGGTCCGGGCCGCCTCCCGCCGCATGTCCAGCACGCGGCGCGAATCACCAGGATCCGGTGAGGACCGCTCACCTGGCTGGCGGGGAGCCTGGACCTGTTGCGAAGGCACGGCCGCCAGGGCACGTGCCCGAGATTTAAGGGAGATGCCGTGACATCACCAGATTCCGGCGCAGGCAGCGCCGCGGACGCGCCCGACTACGCGCCGATCCCCCGGTCCGCGCTGGGCCCGGCGCTGAACGACCAGGGCTATTACGTCGAGCGGGTAGAGCGGAACCTGTACTACGTCACCGACGGCGTGTACCAGGCGGCGTTCCTGGCCACCGGGGACGGGGTAGTGCTGTTCGACGCGCCGCCGTCGATCGGCGGGAACCTGCGCCGGGCCATCGATGAGGTCGCCGCGGCCGAGGGCGTGACGAACGCGGTGACGCACCTGGTCTACTCCCATCACCACGCCGACCACGGCGGCGCGGCCTCGCTGTTCGGCGGGGATGTGACCCGGATCGGGCACCAGGAGACCCGGCGGCTGCTGCTGCGGGACGGGGACCCGGCCCGGCCGGCGCCGGAGGTGACCTTCGCCGACCGGTACACCCTGCAGGTGGGGGGGGAGCAGGTCGAGCTGGCCTGGCACGGGCCGAACCACTCACCGGACAACATCTTCATCCACTTCCCGGGGCACGACACGCTGATGCTGATCGATGTGGTCAACGCCGGGTGGGTGCCGATCTACAACCTCAACCTGTCCGAGGACGTCATCGGGTACATGGGCGCACCGGCCATCGCGCTGTCCTACCCGTGGACCCACTTCATCTGCGGGCACCTGGGCCGGCTCGCCACCCGCGAGGACGTCGCGACCCACCAGGCCTACGTCGCCGACATCGAGGCCAGTTCCCGGGAGGCGCTGGCCAGCGTCGACCCGGTGCCGTACTACATGGCGGCCGGGGAGAACTTCTGGGCCGGGGTCAAAGGCCACCTGGACGCGGTCACCGAGCGGGCGGCCGCGCCGGTCATCGCCAAGTACACCGGCGTGCTGGCCGCCGCCGACATCGAGGTGTTCACCCTCACCACCACCTTCCAGATCATGCAGTCGCTGCGGCTGGACCGCGGGCCCAGCGGACCGGTCCACCCCTGACCAGGACGCGCCCGGGGCCGGCCAGCGCCGGCCCCGGCGGGGACCTGGCCGGGCAGCCGCCGACCGGCCGCCGTAGGTTGCCTGGTATGGCAGCTGGTGACATCCCCGGGCCCGGAACCCTGCCCGCGGCCATCGCCGTGCGCGGCGCGCGGCACAACAACCTGCGCGACATCGACGTCGACGTGCCGCTGTGGCGGACGGTCGCGGTGGTCGGCCTATCCGGATCGGGCAAGACGTCGCTGGCCATCGGCACGCTGTACGCCGAGGGCTTGCAGCGGTTCCTGGAGAGCCTGAGCACCTACAGCCGCCGGCGGCTGACCCAGGCCCAACGGCCCGACGTGGACCGGATCGATCACCTGCCGCCCGCCCTGGCCCTGCGGCAGCGCCCGCCGATACCGGGGCCGCGCAGCACGGTCGGAACCATGTCCGAGGTGCTCAACGTGCTGCGCCTGATGATGTCACGGCTGGGCTCGCACCTGTGCCCGAACGACCACCTCGTCGCGCCGTCGATCGCCACGCTCAGCGAGGAGATCGTCTGCCCGGTGTGCGGCGCGCGTTTCGTGCATCCCAGCGCCGAATCCTTCGCCTTCAATTCCTACGGCGCGTGCCCGGCCTGCCAGGGCCTGGGCGTGCGGTCCGAAGTCGACGTCAGCACCCTGGTCCCCGACCCGGACAAGACGATCGCCGACGGCGCGGTGCTGCCGTGGAACTCCGGCGGGCGGCGGCTGTCGATGTACGCCGCGGGCGAGCTCGGGGTCCGGCTCGACGTACCGTACCGGGAGCTGACCGACCATGAGCGCGACATCGTGCTGCACGGTGAGCCGGTCCGCCGGCAGGTGACGCTGCACTCGGGCCGCAACGAGCGGACCGTCCAGCTGTCGGTGAACTACGACAACGCGGTCGCCGCGGTGGAACGGTCCCTGCGCAGCGACAACGAACGCACCCGCCGCCTGGTCCAGCGCTTTCTCATCACCCGGGTGTGCTCGGTGTGCCACGGCACGCGGTTGCGGCCCGAGGCGCTGACTTCGCAGCTCGGCGGGCGCGACATCGCCGAGATCAGCGCGCTCAGCCTGGGCGAGCTGCGCGGCTTCACGGCCGGCCTGCCCGCGGGGCTGCCCGCCGAGCTCAGCCGGCTGACCACCGGTCTGCTGGACGAGCTGAACGGCAAGCTCGCGCCGCTGCTCGACGTGGGACTGGCGTACCTGACCCTCGACCGGGCCGGCGGCTCGCTGTCGACCGGGGAACGGCAGCGGATCGAGCTCACCTCGACGGTGCGGGCCAGCACCACGGGCATGCTGTACGTGCTGGACGAACCGTCGGTCGGGCTGCACCCGAGCAACGTCGCCGGGCTGCGCAAGACGCTCACGGCGCTGGCCGGGAACGGTAACTCCGTGGTCGTGGTGGAGCACGAGCGGGAGATCATCCGCGGCGCCGACTGGGTCGTCGAGCTCGGCCCCGCGGCCGGGACCAAGGGCGGCACGGTGATCGCCCAGGGCACACCCGGCCAGCTGGAGGACGACCCGGACTCGATCATGGGCCGGTTCCTGGCCGGGGCCGCGGCCGTGACCCGGGACCGTCCGGCCCGGCCCGGCCCCGACCGGCAGATCACGGTCGAGATCACGGACCTGTACAACCTGCACGACCTCACCGCCGCCTTCCCGCTGGGCCGGCTGACCGCGCTGGCCGGGCCGTCCGGGGCCGGGAAGACCGCCCTCGTCCTGGACAGCCTTATCCCGGCCGCCCGGGCGCTGCTGAGCGGGTCGCCGCTGCCCGCGCACGTCGGCCGGCTGGACCTGGCCGGCATCCGGCAGGTGGTCCAGGTCGACGCGTCGCCGATCGGCCAGAACGCGCGGTCCACGCCCGCGACCTATTCCGGGGCGTTCGACCAGATCCGCCGCGTGTTCGCCGAGTCCGCGTACGCCCGGCGCAGGCGCTGGAAGCCCGGGCACTTCTCGTTCAACACCCGCGAGGGGCAGTGCCCGACCTGCACCGGGCTCGGTCACATCGACCTCGACGTCCAGTACCTGCCCGACATCGCCGTCGGCTGCCCGACCTGCCACGGCGCCCGCTTCAACGACGCTACCCTGGCCGTCCGGGTGGACGGCCTGACCGTCGCCGACGTGCTCGGGCTGAGCGTGGACGACGCCCTGGAACGGTTCGCCGACCGGACTCCGGTCGCCGCGGCGCTGCGGCCCGTCAGCGAGGTCGGACTGGGTTACCTGCGGCTGGGCGAGCC
>JASIGD010000308.1 GCA_030045295.1 Streptosporangiaceae bacterium | reverse complement strand
AGCGCGCATGTTGCGCGGGGCCGTGCTTCTCATAATCCGTTAGCCGTGGGTTCGAGTCCCACCCGCCCCACCTGCGGTTCCAACAACCGGCTACGGCATCTGCGGGCGCGCTGGACTCTTGCGGTCCGGTGAACGATAGGCTCCCCGCGGTCGCGTAGCGTGACAAGCGGGCATATTGTTATTAGCTCGAACAATTTCATATCGCCGATTACGCGCTTAGCGATCGTCAGGTGCGGGTAGCACGTGTTGCACGCAGATCAGCCAGTTCTGGCGTCTCCCCCAGATGCTGGGCGACATGCTGGGCGGAGGCGGATTTGTCAATCGGCTGATAGTTGATCTTGAGCTGGTCGCCGGTCCCGGTGCCCCGGGCGGAGGCCACGCCTGCGACCCGTCTTGCCGCTCAGGCAGCGGGCAGCCCGGTCCATCCAGGGAGGGGCCTGGCCGCGCGATGCGATCATGAAGCCGGGGTTTCTTCGTGCTCAAGTATGCCTGCTGCAGCACCGGGAGTCTTGGCCGTCGGGCAGGTATAGAGGGGAAGTCGGCGGATCACCGAGACGGCTGGCGTGGGTTCCGGTGGTTCGTATGACGGCCGGCCCGGACGGGAGAGAGGTAGATATGACCGCTGCGCCGAAGGACGCCACGCCCGCGTCGGTGGCTGCGAACCGTGAGGCGGCGACGCGGTATGAGATAGCGGACCGGGAGGATTTCGCTGACGCGGACCGGGGCCTGATCGCGGGGTTCCCGGACCGCAAGCTGCTGCATTCCGTGCACCTCCTTTGACTGGCCCGCCAACGGCAGCATGCCAGTTAGGCGGTGGTCGGCACAGCGGCTCAGCAGTCGCTGGGCGTGGCGGCCCTGGTTATCCCCATGATCCCCGGAGTGGCGGCGTGTTGCGGGTTCGTGTTCTTGTCAGCTGGTAAGCGGCTGGGGAAGTGTGTGATGTGACGGGAACGTCCCCAGTTGCGAACCGCGAATGGACGGGAGAAGAGGCGGCATGTCGTACACGCCGAAGGAGCCCACTTCGGTCACAGTGACTGCGAACCGGGACGCGGAGTCGCTGTATGACCTGGCGGATCGGCAGGATTTCGCGGATGCCGAGCGGGGCTTGATCGCGCGGTACCCGGATTCGCCGCGTAACCCGGACGGCAAGCCGACCGTGGACCTGCCCAGTTTCGACTGGATCGGTGACGGGGTGGTGCGGCCGGACTCGGTGAACCCGAGCCTGTGGCGGCAGTCGCAGGTGATCAAGAAGGCCGGGTTGTTCAAGGTGACCGGCGGGGTGTACCAGGCCCGCAACGCCGACATCTCGAACCTGACCATCGTGGAGGGCGAGACCGGGCTGGTGATCATCGACTGCGGCGAATCGGTGGAAGCCTCCCGGCTGGGCCTGCAGATGTTCCGCGAGCATGTGTCGGAGAAGCCGGTGGCCGCGGTGATCTACACCCATACGCATATCGATCACTACGGCGGGGTCAAGGGCGTGGTCGACCCGGATGATGTCGCGTCGGGGAAGGTGCCGGTGATCGGGCCGGGCACGATCGCCTCGTTCGATAAGTACGCGATCGGGGAGAACGTGGTCGCGGGGAACGCGATGTCGCGCCGGGCCGGGTACGCGTTCGGGTCGCTGCTGCCGTCCGGCCCGGGCGGTTTCGTGACCTGCGGCATCGGGGTCGCGTCCTCCTACGTCCCGACCATCTCCTACATCTCGCCGACCGACTCGATCATGCAGACCGGCGCCAGGCGGGAGCTGGCCGGGATCGAGTTCGAGTTCTTGTACGCCCCGGATACCGAGGCGCCAGAGGAGATGCATATCTGGATCCCGCAGTTCAGGACGCTGACCTGCGCGGAGAACGCTAACCACACACTGCACAACATCCAGACGCTGCGCGGCGCCCGCACCCGCGATGCCCGCAACTTCGCCCGCTACCTGGACGAGACGCTGCAGCGCTGGGGCGACCAGGCCGAGGTGCATTTCAGCACCCACACCTGGCCGACCTGGGGCAACCAGAGCGTGGTGGAGTTGCTGGAGTCGCAGCGCGACACCTACAAGTACATTCACGACCAGGCGCTGCGGCTGGCCAACCAGGGATACACGCCCCTGGAGGCGGCCGAGGAGATCGAGCTGCCCGAGCAGTTGGGCCGCAAGTGGTACAACCGCGGCTACCACGGCACCCTGCACCACGACGTACGGGCGGTGTTCACCAAGGAACTGGGCATGTGGGACGGCGACCCGGTGTCCCTGTACCCGCACCCGCCCGCCGAGTCGGCCAAGAGGCTGGTCGCGTTCGCCGGCGCGGACAAGATCCTGGCCGAGGGCAGGCGCGCATTCGACGCCGGGGACTACCGGTGGGCGGCCGAGATCTTGCACCAGCTGGTCTTCGCCGACCCGGACAACACCGAGGCCCGCGGCCTGCAAGCCGACGCCTACGAACAGCTCGGCTACCAGGTCGAAGGCCCGCAATGGCGGTACATCTTCCTTTGCGCGGCCCGGGAACTGCGCGAGGGCGTCATCCCGCTCGGGTTCACCAGCGCCAGCCGCGACACCATCCTCGGCATGCCGATCGACATCATGTTCGACTTCGCCGCCGTGCACCTCAACGGCCCGCGCGCCGCCGACGCCGACCTGCGTATCGACTACACCTTCACCGACCACGACCAGACCTGGACCATGTGGATCAAGCGCGGCGTCCTCAACGCGCGGCCCGGCGCACACCCCGGCACCCAGCTGACCGTCGCCGGACCGAAAGCCGCCCTGGCCGCGGCCATCCTCAAACCGGCCGCAGCGGCCCAGCTCGCGAAAGACGGCACGATCATCCTTGACGGCGATGAGTCGGCCCTTGAGACCTTTGCCGGGCTGCTCGATGACTTCGACACCGACTTCAACATCGTCATCCCGTGAGTAACACCGGCAACCGCGCGGCCGGCCGGGCGCGTCTGCCGGTCTTCACCTCGCTGCGCGGCTACCAGGCCGGGTGGCTGCGCGGTGATGCGATCGCCGGGCTGACGGTGTGGGCGGTGCTGGTACCCGAAGCACTGGCCTACGCCTCCATCGCGGGGGTGTCCCCGGTGGTGGGCTTGTACGCGGCGCCCGGGGCGCTGATCTTCTATGCAGCGTTCGGCAGCTCCAAGCACCTGGTGACCGGGCCGATGGCGGCCACGGCGGCGTTGTCGGCGGCGGCGGTCGGTCAGGTCGCGGCGGGGAAGTCCGGCGTGTTCGCGCCGCTGACGGTAACGCTGGCGATCACCACCGGCGTGCTGGCACTGGCCGCGGGGCTGGCCCGGCTGGGGTTCGTCGCGAACTTCATCTCCGAGCCGGTGCTCAAGGGGTTCATCGTCGGCCTGGCCCTGACCATCATCATCGGCCAGGTCCCCAAACTGCTCGGCGTGAGCAAAGGCGAGGGGGACTTCTTCGACCAGCTGTGGCACCTGATCACCCACCTGGGCCAGGCCCAGGGGCTCACGGTCGTAGTCGGCCTGGCGTCGCTGGCCATCGTGCTGGTGCTGCGCCGAGTCGCACCGGCAGTGCCCGCGCCCCTCGTGGCGGTGCTGGCTGGCATCCTCGCGGTGCACATCTTTAGTTTGGACAAGCACGGGGTGGACATCGTCGGGCACATCAGCGGGGGGCTGCCCGCGTTCGGCCTGCCGCACGTGCCGTCCGCGGACTACCTCAAGCTGGCCGGACCGGCGGTCGGGGTGATGCTGGTCGGGTTCGCCGAGGGCCTGGGCGCGGCCAAGACCTACGCGGCCCGGGACGGCTACCAGATCTCTGCGAACCGGGAGCTGATCGGGCTGGGCGCCGCCAACCTGGCGGCCGGGCTGTCGAGCGGCATGGTCGTGAACGGGTCGCTGTCCAAGACCGCGGTCAACGGCTCGGCCGGGGCCAGGACGCAGGCCTCCGGGCTGGTGGTAGCCGTGCTGACCGTGATCACGCTGCTGTTCTTGACCGGGCTGTTCGAGGACCTGCCCGAGGCCACCCTGGCCGCGGTGGTGATCGCCGCGCTGATCGAACTGGTCGACTACAAGGCACTCGCGGCGCTGTGGCGGGCCTACTCCTCCCGGCTGGGCCAGATCTACGGCCCGGCCGCCCGCGCCGACTTCATCGCCGCGGTCGCCGCGATGCTCGGGGTGCTGATCTTCGACACGCTTCCCGGCCTGATCATCGGCGTGCTGGACTCGGTGCTGCTGCTGATCTACCGGGTATCCCGGCCGCACGTCGCGGTGCTGGGCCAGATCCCCGGCAGCGGCGGCCAGTGGGCCGACACCGCCGTCCACCCCGAAGACCAGACCGTACCCGGGATCACCGTCCTGCGCGTCGAATCGGGCCTGTTCTTCGGCAACGCTGATCACGTACACGACGCGATCACCAGCGCCGCAGCCGCGGACGGCACCCGGGCCATCGTGCTGGACTGCGAGACGATGCCATCTATCGATGTGACCGCCGCCCGGATGCTGAACCAGCTCGCTGCGGACCTGGCCAAGCGCGGGACACCGCTGGTGCTGGCCGGGGCGATCGGCCAGGTCCGCGACATGCTCACCGCGGTCAGCGGCGCGGACGGCACCCCGGAATGCCACCGCACCGTCGCTGAAGCCGTCACCATGGCCCGTACCAGGCCAGCCGCCGGACCAGCTGAGGAGGAGTGATGGGACAGGCCATCGGAGGGTCGCTGCCGCTGGCGGTCGGGATCGCGCTGAGCCCGGTGCCGATCATCGCGGTCGTGCTGATGCTCACCAGCCGCCGGGCCAAGCTCAACGGCCCGGCGTTCGTGCTGGGCTGGCTGATCGGCCTGGGCGTCGTCGGCGGCATCGTACTGGCCGTGGCCGGCGCAGGCAGCGCCAGCAAATCCGGCTCCCCGGCCACGTGGGTGAGCTGGGTCAAGATCGCCCTCGGCGTGCTGCTGCTGCTGGTCGCGGTCCGCGAGTTCCGGTCCCGGCCCCGCGGAGATGAGGAACCGCAGATGCCCAAGTGGATGGCTACGATCGACAACACCACGCCGGTCGCGGCGGTGGGGCTGGCCGCCGTCTTGTCCGGCGCCAACCCCAAGAACCTGCTGCTGGCCGTGGGCGGCGCCGCCGCCATCGCCGGGACCGGGATCAGCGGCGCCCAGCAGGCCATCGCCTACCTGGTGTTCGCGCTTATCGGCACCCTCGGTGTGGGGATCCCGGTGGTCATCTACTTTGCAATGGGAAAACGGTCGCAGAAGCTGCTCGGCGAGCTGAAGGACTGGATGAGCGCGCACAACGCGGTAATCATGACCGTACTGTGCCTGATCATCGCGGCCAAGCTCATCGGCGACGGCATCAGCGGCCTGGCTAGCTGACACCAGATCACCAGGCGCGGGTTCCCCGGACAAGTCAAGGGGGCGCGGACGCCAAGACCAGTCTGGATAACAGGGCGATCTGGACTGCCCCAAGCCCCGCGCGGCCGGGTCCGCCAGCAGCAATAACCCGGCATGCCACGGGAAACTGGAAGCTGAGGCCCCGGTCCCATGTCCTCGGGGACAATTAGCGCCTGCCGGACGCTGGCGCCCGTGCCCGGGGGTGCTGCCATGTACCGCTGCTGAGGACCGCGTGCGCGTGCGTGCCGATTATCTATGGATTCTGGTGATGTGCCCCGCGGCGGTCTCCTGTTCAGATGGGCGTCACTGCTGGCGGCGTCCAGTCGCCGTTCTTGACGGCAGGCTTCGGGACGTAGGCGCGGAAGGTCAGGGAGAAAGGCTCGCCTGCCACCGAGGGCAGCCAGTTGGACTCCGCTACCCCATCAGTCGGTGATGGCCCGATAGCGATCTTGAGCGAGCCGTCTGGCTCCCTGGCCAGCCCGGAGTAGGTATTGAAGTTGTAGCGGCCCAGGTCGTTGGGCACGACGCGGTAGTCGGGAACGCCGACCAAGATGACCGACCAGTAGGACTCGACCACGCTGTCCGGCAAGCCGTCGGCCGGGAAGTGGATGACGTAGTGCCTGCCGCCATCGAGCGGCCGCTCATCCGCGTCGCGGGTGGCCACGAAGTAGACGACCTCGTCGTTGGTGTTGGCCCAGATCCCGGCGTAGTTGACCACGGCGCGGATCCGGTAGTCGGGCCCGTAGTTGCCGGTCTGGCCGCCGCCGATCCAGTGGTTGCGGTAGGGCGCGCTCTGCGTGAACGCGTAAGCCTGGAACTGCGGTACCACCGTTTCCCGCAACAGCGAGTCGACAGCGGCCTGGGCCGCCGGACTGGATGTGACGTGGGCGGCGACGGCCCGCACCTGAAGCTGCATCCGGGCCGCGACCGGTGACACGTCCAGGGCGCTACCCAGGATCGCGTGGACATCATCGAAGATCTCCGCGCCAAGCAGCACCTTGTTGTCAAAACGCGGGATCACCGGCGGCGGGCTGACCGTGACCTGGCCGAGCGGGGTCACCGAGAACTGTTTCTGCAGGCGCACGGCAGTGTCCGGGTCGTCCTTGAGCTCCACCCGGGCGAGCATCTTGGCTTTCGCCGAGTGCAGGTCGATGCGGGTCGCCCCGGCGGGCAACGGCGGGCTGGAACCGGGCTTGACCAGAGCGAACGTCCCAGAGGGCTTGACCGCAGCGGCGCGCTCGTTAATGTTGACGATGACCTCGCCCCACTCATCGAGGATCTGCGCGGTGTAGTACCGGCCGGTGATCTC
>JASIGD010000307.1 GCA_030045295.1 Streptosporangiaceae bacterium | reverse complement strand
GGCGACAGCGCGCCGGACGTCGCCAGCACCTGGTCGAGGGACTCCGCATGGACCAGCTGCATCACAATCCACGGGCGGCCGCCGTCCTCGGCCACGTCGTAGACGGCCACCACGCCCGGGTGGTTGAGCCGGGCCGCGGTCTTGGCCTCGCGCAGCGTCCGCTGGTACGCGTTGGCCCGCTCAGCGTCGGTCAGCGTCTCCGCTATCCGGACTTCCTTGACCGCGACGTCACGGTCGAGCAGCTGATCGCGGGCACGCCATACCACTCCCATGGCGCCGCGGCCGATGGGGGCTTCCAGGCGGTACCGCCCGGCTATCACCCGCCCGGTGTCCGCCGATGGCTGCATACGCCGGACCATACACGCTGATGGCTGAAAGGTCTCTAGGGGGTGCCTGAGCATCCATTAAGTGTCGTCAGATTGTGCGTAACGGGTTACCGGCAGCAGGTCAGAGCCTTTCACCTCGCCCATCGGCCCGCTGACCAGCATCCCCGACCGTCAGCGTTTCCTCCGGATGTTCGCGCCGTCCTAGGCGCCCCACGGGCCGCCAGCCGCCGGCCCGGGCCTGAAGCCCATGCTCGCCAGCCGGCCCCGCACGACGCTCAGGGATGCGCCTCGATCTGCAGCACCGGCCCGCCCGGGCCCGACGGCTCGGCGAAGAAGTCGTTGCCCTTGTCGTCGACCACCACGAACGCGGGGAAGTCGCGGACCTCGATCTTCCATACCGCTTCCATGCCGAGTTCCGGGTACTCGAGGACCTCGACGCGGGTGATGCAGTCCTGCGCCAGCCGGGCCGCCGCGCCGCCGACCGAACCGAGGTAGAACCCGCCGTGCCGCTTGCAGGCCTCGGTGACCGCGGCCGAGCGGTTCCCCTTGGCCAGCATGACCAGCGACCCGCCGGCCGCCTGGAACCGCTCGACGTAGGAGTCCATCCGCCCCGCCGTCGTCGGCCCGAACGACCCGGACGCGTACCCGGCCGGCGTCTTGGCCGGCCCCGCGTAGTAGACCGGGTGGTCGCGCAGGTACGCCGGCATCGGCTCGCCCGCATCCAGCCGTTCGGCGATCTTGGCGTGCGCGATGTCGCGCGCCACCACCAGCGGTCCGGTCAGTGACAGCCGGGTGCGCACCGGGTACCTGGTCAGGTCGGCCCGGATCTGCGTCATCGGCCGGTTCAGGTCGACCGCGACCACCTCGTCGTCGTCGGCCTCAACGTCGGGCAGGTACCGCGCCGGGTCGGTCTCGAGCTGTTCGAGGAACACCCCGTCGGCGGTGATCTTGCCCAGCGCTTGCCGGTCCGCCGAGCACGACACGGCGATCGCCACCGGGCACGACGCCCCGTGCCTGGGCAGCCGGATCACCCGCACGTCGTGGCAGAAGTACTTGCCGCCGAACTGCGCGCCGATGCCGATCCGCCGGGTGATGCCCAGCACCTGCTCCTCGAGCTCGCGGTCCCGGAACCCGTGCCCGGCCGCCGACCCGGAACCGGGCAGCGTGTCCAGGTACTTCGCCGACGCGTACTTGGCCGTCTTCAGCGCGTACTCAGCGCTGGTCCCGCCGACCACGATGGCCAGGTGGTACGGCGGGCACGCCGCGGTGCCGAGCGACCGGATCTTCTCCTCCAGGAACGAGGCCATCCGCGCCGGGTTGAGCACCGCCTTGGTCTCCTGGTACAGGAACGACTTGTTCGCCGAGCCGCCGCCTTTGGCCATGAACAGGAACTTGTACTCGTCCCCGCCGGCGGCGTAGATCTCGACCTGCGCGGGCAGGTTGCTGCCCGTGTTCCGCTCCTCCCACATGGTCAGCGGCGCGAGCTGGGAATACCGCAGGTTCAGCGTGGTGTACGCGTCGTAGACGCCGCGGGCGATGTGCTCCTCGTCACGCCCGTCGGTGAGCACGTGCTGGCCGCGCTTGCCCATCACGATCGCGGTGCCGGTGTCCTGGCACATGGGCAGCACCCCGCCCGCCGCGATGCACGCGTTCTTCAGCAGGTCGCGCGCGACGTACCGGTCATTGGGACTCGCCTCGGGGTCTTCCAGGATGGACCGTAGCTGGCGCAGGTGCGCGGGCCGCAGCAGGTGAGCGATATCGCGCATGGCCGCGCTCGTCAGCACGGTGAGCGTCTGCGGCTCGACTTCCAGGAATTTTCTCCCGAACGAACGACGGTTCCTCACTCCGTCACCCGTCAGCCGCCGGTAGGGAGTGTCGTCATCGCCCAGCGGCAGCAGGTCGGTATAGGTGAACTCGGGCACGCGCCTGCCTCCTCGTTCTGGCCCTCGCTGTTCAGCTTAGGTTTCCTGGTCGTTGGCCAGCGCCAATCGTCGCGCCTTACTGATCATGACTTGTACATGTATACGCAAGCTTGTATCGTGACGCTATGCGGCGGCGCCGCGCCGCGCGGTGCCCCCGTCCGCGCGATGTACGCTAAGCACGCGGTGCCCCCGTCCGCGTCCGGCTGAGCTGCGGCGCCGCCGCCGTCCCTTTTCGTTCACCGTCTGTTTGCCGCGTCCTTCCCCTGGCCTTACCTGGCCAGGCGGGGAGCAGCGTGGAGGACGCGGTGATCCGGGCCAGCGTCGCGGTGCCGAGGACGCCGAGGCCGAGCCGGAGGTTGGTGCTGGTGCCGGCCAGCAGCGCGCGCAGCGCCTCCGCCTCGTAGCTCAGCGGGTTGACCGTGCTGATCGCCTGCCGCCAGCCGGGCATCGCGCCGGCCGTCGCACACCACCGCG
>JASIGD010000306.1 GCA_030045295.1 Streptosporangiaceae bacterium | reverse complement strand
GACCTCCCGGAAGAGGAATTCTGGGAGTGGAAGGGCAACCGCATCCACCTGGACCGCTACCTCAACCCGGACGCCCCGGCGAAGGTGATCCTGCACCACGGCGTGGGCACCAACGGCCGCCAGATGACCCTCATCCTCGGCAAGACCCTCGCCGACCGCGGCTGGGAAGTCACCTCGCTCGACAACCTCGGCTACGGCATGACCCAGGTCGCCCCGGGCTTCATCCCCGGCTACACCGACTGGGTCCAGATGGTCACCGACTACCTCGCCCGCGAGAAAACCCGCGACGACCGCCCCATCGTGCTCTACGGCCTCAGCGCCGGCGGGATGCTCACCTACCACGTCGCCGCCCACGCCCCCAAGGGCACCCTGGCCGGGATCGTCGGCATGACCTTCCTCGACCAGCGCATCCCGCAGGTCGCCCACGCCACCGCGCACGACCCCATCACCGCCGCGGCCGGCCCCGCGATGCTCAGCGCCCTGGCCAGGACACCGCTGCGCGGCCTGCGCTACCCCATGACCATCGCCTCCAAGATGAGCGCCCTGGCCAACAACCCCGACGCCATGAAGGTGTTCCTGCACGACGGCACCTCGGCCGGGAACGCGATGTGGGTCAAGTTCCTCGCCGAGTACATGCACTACACACCCGACGTCGAGCCCGCCGGCTTCGACGCCTGCCCCGTCCTGCTCACCCAGCCCGCCGAGGACCGCTGGTCACCATATGAGCTCTCCGTGCCCGTACTCAGCAAGATCACCAACGTGCCCGTCACCACCGTGATGCTCCAAGGCGCCGGGCACTACCCGCTCGAAGAACCAGGCCTGACCCAGATGCAGGACGCCATCGACACCTTCATCCGCGACGTGCTGGCCACCAAGTGAAGCCAGCGCCACGGCCCGCCCCCCGACACGCCGAACCGGACAATCTGCGCACACCGGGACCACCAAGAATGCCGTTCGCATGGCCCACCGATTCGGCGCTCGGTTCGCTAAGCCTCTGGAGCAAGAGTCGCGCAGCGTGACGATTGCTGATCTCAGCCATCGCGCGACATCGGCTGGTGAGCCCTGGCCGAGGATCGGCCTGTTGAAACACGGTACCGTCCGGGTCATGGCCACCAAAGCCGAGCGGCGCGCCGCGCGCGAACGCGTCAGCGCCTACCACGAATCACAGCTGGCCGGACTCCTAGGCCACGTCGGGGCAGAGATCGATCGCTACCGCGCCGGCGAGATCGACCCCTATGCCGCGGATGAGACAATCCATCACTACCACCGTGCCGCCGCAGAACTCTGGAAGTTCTGCTTCGCCCGAGGTGGCGGCGCTCACGCCGAGTTCATCGCCGACCTCCTCGACCGCATGACCGCCGACGCAGAAACCATCGACTGGTGGGAGCGGGGCGCACCGCGACGACACCCATGACCCAACCGCGCGGCATTCACCGTGGGAGGTGCCGGGTCTGTCACGGACCGTGGCCACGCCTCAAGCCAGTTGAGCGCGCGAACCGCCGTTAGGCGCGGCTTTGTAGATGCGACCAAGGCGGATGATCGGAGCACAGATGCGGACGTTCTGTTCGCGTCCGGGGCAGTCGCCAATTGGCCCTTAACCGTGGCTGGGAAGGTTGCACCGTCGCCGTGCGGCTACGGCTGCGTGAGCGAGCGAGCGAGCGTGGAGGCCTCTATGCCCGCCGCCGCCCGGTGCAGCGCAGTGACGCCGCCCGCTCGTCACGCTGCGTCGTTGCCTCATGAGCTGTGTGACGCACGTGAACCGCCGCTATGCGCGGGCATCGGCTCCCGAGGGATCAGCGCGCTTGAGGTCCAGATATGGGTGTTCTGCATGCCCACGCGACGGCGGAGGTGGCGGTTGCTGACTCGGACCTGGGTTCGGTAGGCACCGCGCGCTGATCGAATCCGGGCCGGTCCATCCGGGTGACGGGCTGCAGCGCTCATGATCGTGGTCGTCGTATGATCCGCCGCGAGTCCTGGGCCGTTACGGGGTCTGGGCCGGTTAGACCCTCATCTGCGCGTAACGCACTAGTCCCCTCGGGGGCGGCTGCCTGCTCGCGGGCGGCGGCCTCGGCGGCCGCGGCGTACTCGCGGGTGTCGCGGAGGGAGGCGGCCTGGGCGGCGGCGGTCTCGTCGACCTGGCGCGGGCCCTGGTGTTCGGGATGACGGCCGGTCTGGGCTTGGTCAGCGCGCCGGGCATCGTGCGGCGGCCCGGCCAGGAAGCTGGTGATCAGGGGCGTGAGCAGGCTCGGGCGGGTGGCCAGCTCGACGTGGCCGCCGTGGTAGATGTGCAGCGTCGCATGCGGGATGCCTGCGGCTAGGATGCGGCCGTTGGCCACCGGGATGATCGGGTCGTCGTCGCCGGTGAGCACCAGGGTGCGCTGGCGGATGAGCGGCAGCAGCGGCAGCGTGGTGAACCCCAGCGCGGCGGTGTTCTGGTACAGGAAACCCATGCTGAGCGGGCTGATCCGCGCCTTGCGCAGGGCGCTGGTCAGCCCGGCCGGGTCGGTTTTCGCGCTTCCTCCCCACAGGTCGCCCCAGCGGCGCAGGATGAGGTTCTTCAGCGGCGGCAGCGGGTTGGGCGGCACCATCGTCCACGCCCCGGTTGCGGTGGCCACCAGGATCAGCCGTCGGCACAGGCGCGGGTTGAGCAGCGCGAACTGCTGAGCCAGCCCCCCTCCCCAGGAGACGCCCAGCACGTCGGCCTGCTGGTAGCCGAGATTATGCAGCATCTGGCGCAGGAGCAGGGCCAGGGTGGTGAGCCGGTACGGCAGGCTGGGTAGCTGGGAGCCGCCAACGCCGGGGGCATCGAAGCTGATCACCTCGATGGCCGGGTCGAGTGCGTCCATGAACGGTCGGCAGGCTTCGAGCCGCATTCCGATGCCGTTGCACAGCAGGAGCGGGGGCCCCGTCCCGGTGCCTGGCCGGATTGCGACGCGCAGCGGCGTCCCGCCCGCCTGCACGATCTGTTCGCGCACGGAGTCATCCCTGACAGGCATGTCCAGTCCTCCTCGGGCGCGCCGTGGCTGCCGCCGCTGTGATGGAAGTCACGCGGTTACGGGGAATAGTAACGATGATCAGTATAGTACGCAATAGGAAAAGTAAAGTTAACGCGACCGGGTTCCGGCGGGTGACCGGGGATGGAGGGGCTGGTGCGAGGCGGACGGGCTGGTGTCGCGGGCGGGCGGATGGCGGCGGCGGCGGTCACCGATGCGCGGGGGTGACGAAGCGGGGTTTCGCGCGGCTGCCGGGCCGCGGTGATGCCGGGCGGACCGAGCGGGCGGAACGGCTGCTGGCCAGCCAGCGGACGTTCGCCGGGGACGTGCTGCGCGCGACCGCGCCGTTGCCCCCGGCACGGACGGCACCGGCGGCAACAAGAGCGGCGGCCAGACCAGGCAGGCCTCGCCTTCGCGCCGGGCCGGGCCGGGCCCGCCCCCTTGCGATAGGTCCACGGCCCGCGGCGAGCCGATCGCGGTTCGCCGCAGACTTGCTTACCATCTTGAGCAGTGAGCGGAAAGCGCAGGATCACGGAGCGACGGTGACCGGTCCCTGGAACAGGCAGGCGCAGTACCTGGGCGCCTTCATCCGCAATCGGCGCAAGCTCGCCCGCCTGTCACTGCGTCAGCTTGCTGAGACGACATCTCTCTCCAATGCCTACCTGAGCCAGCTCGAGCGGGGCCTGCACCTGCCATCGGTGCGCGTGCTCAAGCTGCTGTCCGAAGCGCTGAACGTGTCCGCCGAGACGCTGCTTGCCCAGGCGGGCCTGCTCGACCTGGCTCCCTCCGGGGATGGGGCCGCGCCGGCTGACGGGCCCCCCTCATCGCCGGTGGAGTCGGCCATCAGCGCCGAGGATCGCCTGGCCGACGAGCAGAAGGCCGCGCTGATCGCCGTCTACCGCAGCATGCTCCGCTCCTAGTGGACCTCTCCACGGCTGCTGCGCTGCCTGCCGGGACCCCCGGCTGCGGGAACGGATCACCCAAGTTACCAACCGGAACGAGGCCTTCCACGGCTTCGCCGGCTGGCAGGCCGGCGGGCGGCTGGCCGCCAACGCCGACGTGCGGGTGGATGAGGCCGGCAGGATGCACGTGACCAGCGACAACATGATCGCCCAGCCGCCGTCGCCGGTCGATCCGCGCGAGCGCGCCGCGGCCATGCTGCCCAGCGTCGACATCGGCGAGCAGATCCCGGAGGTGATAGGGAGGGTGCCCCAGTTCCTGGAGGCTGATTGCCGGCGGCTTCGTGTTCACCAGCCCGCACGATGACCACATCGACAACAGGAATTCCTGGAACGGTGCTTCCCGACGGCAGGCCGCCTGAGGTCTCAGCAGGTCCCGCAGCTGGTCAAGGCCGGCCAGGACGATGTGTTCGTCATGTACGGATACGGGCTGGAAAGCGGCGAACGGTGCCGCAACACCGGCTTCATCACCGTCCGTCCGGACCGGTCGGCTCGTTGCGATGCAAGTGTTCGCCGGGGGCCGACTCGCGTAGCGCTGACCGGGCAGCACGAGGTCATCGAAGGTGTTCCGGCATGGGTGATGCGGCAACGGAGGGATCGGGCGTGACCGGTACCACGGTGCTGTAGCACGCCCGGCAACAGTGCCGCAGGCGCGCAGAACAGATGATACGTATCTGCCGTACGAGCACAGAAGCGCTGGCGCACTCAGCAAATAATCGGCGATCCGTAATTGTCCGAGCAAATAACAATACGTCCGCTTGTCACGCTAAGCGACCACAACCAACGCTATCGGCCATCTGACCAGATGAGTCCGACCCGCCCGCTATGCCGTAGCCGGTTCTTGAAACCGCAGGTGGGGCGGGTGGGACTCGAAACCCACGCCCGACGGATTATGAGAAGCACGCCCCCGTGCACCACACGCGCTAGCTGCACCGATGGCACTGATCATCGCACTGATGGCACTCCCCACACTGGGATTGCCTAGTGCGCCGGTCCACGAGCCGGTCCACGGCCGCGCCAACACTACAGCCAACTCGGCTACGCACCGTAACCGCGGCGGCCGGAGGACAGCCCGGCCGCCGCTACCCAGCTGGCCCTCCCCCGGCTTCTCGTTTCCCCGGCCGCAGGCGTCACGGTACATCCCCGATCACGGGCATCGGCGAACTCCACGCCCCGGCCGTCCGCACCTCGCCGACCTGGTCCCCGACACCGGCCGTCGACCCATGCGCCCAGGCAGAAATCAGCCGTCGTCACGGTCGAGACGGCAGAGCAGTCCGCGGCACTGGCATCCACCCCAGCTCCTCGTGATCGGTGCTGGTCATGCCTGGCATCTGGCCGCCGTCGATGAGCTGCTGCCGCCGCCAGGTATAGATCACCTGCGCGCTGATATCCAGGTCATGCGCGACCTGCGCGGCCGGCCGGCCCGCGGCCACCAGATCCAGGACCTTCCGCCGGAACTCCGCCGGATAACGCCTCGGCACACCGTCCTCCTCGGGTTGCTAGATGAGTGATCATCCAGCAACCCGACTCCGGAAAACCGGGGAACATCAGTCCCCGGACTCGCCGGGGCGATTCAGCCTGATCCAGCCGATCGAGGCGTGCCGGGATGCCTCGTCGCGGCGGTCCGGCCGGATCAGGTGCAGGCCGGTTCCGGTGACCAGGTCCTGGAAGTCCTGACCGGCGGAGCCCTTGTCGCTGATGAGGTTTGCGATTCTCCCGGCGGTTCGCACGGGTCGATGTTGCTGCCGTCAAACTGAGCTGGCTGCGCGGACAAATCGCGGCGGGCGACGGTGCTCACGGCGCTCTGGTGAGCGAACATGGGCATGGCTTATGAGAGCCCGGTCAGAGTTGACCTGAGCCAGCCGGGTCGCCGCGAGTACCGGAACGGCGATGTCTATGCGGCTGACCGGAAAGAAAAGAGAAGAGAAGAGAAGAGAGGGAGGGCAGCGTGATGACGAGACCCGGACTGGTGACGAGCCATCGCACTGCCGGCGGACCTGGTTCGGGTGGCTCAGCGCGTCACGAGGTGACCGATGCCGACACTGCGGCGGCGCTGGGCAGCGGCGACGTGCCGGTGCTCGCCACACCGCGGCTGATCGCGTGGATGGAGGCGGCGGCCGTGCGGTCCGCGGTACCGTTCCTCGGGCCGGACCAGACGACGGTCGGCACCGCCGTCCGCATCGAGCACCGCCGCGCTACCCCGGTGGGCGGCAGGGTCGAGATCACCGCCGCGCCGCCGCGCGACGCGGTCGGCCGACGGCTCACCTTCATCGTGCACGCGACCGACGACTCAGGACACCTCGTCGCGGCTGCCGTGATCGACCGCGCGATCGTCGACCGGCAGCGCTTCCTCGCGGCGGCATCAGACGCGGAGGCCAGCCACTGACACTGGCGCATGTCTTCACTGGCCGTCCGGGCGCATTGACCGGTTCGGTATCCACCGAGTGGTCGTGGCCGGCGGCGGGTTTGGCGGCCTTCGGGCGGTGATGGCGCTACGCCGCATGCCGGTCCAGGTCACGCTCGTCGACCGGCGGAATTTCCACCTCTTCCAGCCCTTGACATACCAGGTCGCGACCGGCGCGCTCTCGTCCGATGTTCCATCGTGCACGTCCCTAAAGGAATTAGGCCCGGGCTTCCACATCGGCGAATGCCCGCTCTAGGGCCGTGGGCAGGCCCGCTGTCGTTTGAACAGGACCCGGGCGGCCCGCGCGCCGAACCCCCCCGAAGCAGGGGCCGCCGGCGAACCGGCTGATCAAGTCGTCTCGGGAAATGCCGTGCGGCGACTCCCATGCCTCGAGCTGCCTGGAGTCGACCGGGTCGGTAGCTCCCGCGCTGCGTGGTCAGCGAGTTGCGGCAATCCCGCGTGATGCAGCAAGCTGGCCATGTACTGCCTGCTGTATTTCATGGTTGCAGTTTCCTTCAGGTCATGGACCCGGAAGGCACGCGCTCCACGTCGTTCGTGACGCGTAGACGCCGCGGATACGCCACGCGGTCTATGCTCGGCCTCGTCCCGTTGGAACTGCCAGTGCGCCGTTCCGGTGCGCGTGACCCGCACCACCCACTCGCGCTCGATGCGTACCGGCGGCCGATCGCAGCTGCCCCGAGATGCGGCCAGGCTATATCGTCTGGCACCGCCTCCTGCAGCCCTCGGACAGGAAGCTTGCCGGGCGCGACACCGCCGCTTGTAATCAGCCACTGGCCCGGCGTTGTTACTCCGATATGCGGTCGAGGACCGGACTCGGCCCGACGCTCACGATCAGGTCGCCCGCACCCAGACGCATCGCGTGGTCCGGGGCAGGAGAAAGCTCCGCGCCGGGCTGCTTTACCGCCAAGATCGACACGCCGGAGTAGCGGGCCAGCGCCTCGGCGATGGTGAGCCCGTCCAACCGCGAACCGGGGCGTACCAGCACCTCCTCTAGACGGAAGTCCGGTCCGAAGCCGAGCAGGTCGAGCATTTCCACCACAGACGGGCGCATCGCGAGCAGGGCCATGCGCCGCCCGCTCAGTCGGTAAGGGGAGATCACCTCATCCGCGCCGGCGCGGACCAGGTTCTCAGCCGAGCCCGGTCCCGAGGCCCGCGCGATGATCCGCAGCGACGGGCTGAGTGCCCGGGCGGTCAGTGTGATGTAGACGTTGGCCGCGTCCGAATCAACCGCGCACACCAGCCCGCGGGCCCGCTCGACACCTGCCGTCCGCAGCACCTGCTCGTCGCTGGGATCACCCAGGAGGTGCACTAGGTCCTGCTCAGCCAGCAGCGGCTCCAGGTCCGCCCTGGACTCAATCACCACGACCTCGCAGCCGGGCCCGCGCAATTCCTCGACGACGGCGCGTCCGACCCGCCCGTAGGCGCAAACGATGAAGTGGCCGGAAAGCCTGCCCAGCCGGCCGGTCATGCGTCGCCTCCTTACCCAGCGGGCGAGCTCGCCGGACGCGAGCACCTCGGTGCCCACGCCAATCGCAGTGAACAGCGCCGCCACCCCGACCAGTATCAGCGTGATGGTGAAGATCTTCGCACCGTCGCCGCGCGGTTCCGGGCTGCCGGTGCCGATAGTACTCAGCACCAGCACAGTCTGGTACACGGCACCGAGAACGCTGACCCGCTCGATGAGCAGGAAACCGGCAATGCCATAGCCCACAGCCGCCGCGACCAGAAGCAACGGCACCCGGAAGCGCGTCAGGAGCCGGTCGCTCGGGTGACGCACGCCTGATCACACCTTCCCGGCCCGGACAGCGGTCGGCGGCAGATCACCCGGGCCCGCACACCGCAGATTGCCCCCGACCACGTTCCTGAGCGTTACGCCTGGCATTCGCTGGCGCCAAGCACGATGCTGGATTCGGCGGTCAGCACGGTCCAGGCCTTCAGGTCATGCAGGTATTCCTGCGCGATGACATAGCTACCGCCCGCTAAAGCCGGATCCTCACCCCCGATGCGCACCGCGGCCTCGGCGCCCATCGGAGGGCTCTCGGTGCCGTCGACGAAGCCCAGCAGATCCCGTTCGTCGAAATACCGGAACCCGTTCACCTCACCCACGACATCGGCGCTATCGGCCAGCCGGATCATGAGCTGGCGGGCCAGCTCGAAACAGAGATCTAGGTTCCGGGTCCGCAGATGGAACAGCAGTGTCGCGACCGTCGTGTGCGCCGCGCCGCGAAGATCCCGGAACAGATGCAGCCCGGCCGGACGCGGTATGCCGTAAAGCCGACCCCACAGCCCCGAACCGATGCCGGCCAGGCAGCGTAGGCCATCCTCCGGAAGCCGGAATCCATCGGCCCGCTTGTAGCCTGCGACGCCGACCCGCGCGCCGCACACATCGTCCTCTGCTCCCGGACATGCCATGACCAAAAGGAGAACCGCCGCCCTGGCTGGCATCGCCAGCATCTCTCTCGGTTGCGGCCGCGGCATCGCATCGCTCTGCCGTTCCACCCATACTCCTCTCACCACGTGCGGTGCATCGTTGCTCCTCTCATGCGGCACGCACGCCGACGCGGGGGTCCGGTGCATGACGCGACAGCGCAGGTCGTGCATACGGCTCGTCACCGCCTGGCGGGACGGCGGGATCCTCACTGGCCGGTGCTGCCGGGACTGGCCTGCCCGCCGACGGAATAGGAAACAGCGCCGGTGCCGACCAGCGTGCCGCCGTCGACGATCAGGTACTCGGGCCGGATGGGCCGGCCGGCGAAGAAATCCTCGAGGATCTCGCGAACACCCGCCGCGTAGCGGGCCTGGGCGGAAAGGGTGGTGCCCGAGGTGTGCGGGGTCATGGCGTTGTGGGGCATGCCCCGCCACGGGTGATCGACCGGTGGGGGCTGCGGGTACCACACATCGCCTGCGTAGCCAGCGAGATGACCGGATTCCAGGGCGCGGACCACCGCGTCCCGGTCCATGATGGCACCACGGGCGGTGTTGACGATGTACGCACCTCGCCTCATGGAGGCGAGTAGCTCGTCATCGAAGAGATGGTAGGTCTCGGGGACAAGCGGGGCGTGGATAGACAGGACGTCGACTGCTTGGGCCAGCGACCTTGCATCGGGGTGGAACGTCAGACCGAGTTCCTCTTCGACCCCCGGGCTCAGCCGGTGCTTGTCACTGTAGTGGAGGCGGGTGTCGAAGGGAGCCATGCGGCGTAGCACGGCCAATCCGATGCGGCCCGCGGCGAGGACCCCGACGTCCATGCCTTCCACGTCGTATGCCCATTCCACGCAGTCCGCGATGTTCCAGCCGCCGTTGACGGCCCAGGCGTGGGACGGGACGAAGTTCCGGACCAGGGCCAGGATCTGCATGACCGCGTGCTCGGCCACGCTGATGCTGTTGCAGTACGTCACTTCGGCCACGGTGATCCCACGGGCGATCGCCTCATTCAGGTCGACGTGATCCGAGCCGATGCCAGCTGTCAGGGCCAGGCGTAGCTTAGGCGCTGTAGCGATCCGCTCGGACGACAAGTACGCCGGCCAGAACGGCTGCGAGATCACCACGTCGGCATCATGCAGCTCCCGGTCGAATTCCGAGTCCGGGCCGTCCTTGTCCGAGGTCACGACGAAGCTATGCCCGGCCGATTCAAGGAAGTGGCGCAGTCCCAGCTCACCCGACACGCACCCGAGCAGTTGTCCGGGGACGAAATCAATCGCCTCGGGCGTCGGCAGCGTCTGGCCGCCGGGATAACTCCGCAGCACCGGGATGTCGTCGCGGGCGTACTTCGGCGGATACCCGCTCACCGGGTCCGGATAAAGCACGCACAATATCTTGGCCATGAGAGCACTCCTTCGGCAGACTGTCCCGCCCGGCAGCCCGCGTCCGGGATTGTTCCCACGGCCGGCGCGCTCGGCTACCTGCTGCTATAAGCACTGGGTGGCAGACCAGCTTGAGTCCTATGCGGCGGAGTCTGTCATCCGCGATTTATCAGTTCAATGTTCACAGGGCCAAACCCTGTTGTTCCCGCGGACACGGCCTCAGGCTCACCGACGCTCGGGGTCGCGCCGTGGGCTTCCGCAACACCGTCATCATCATGACCTCCAACGTCGGGTCCATGCATCTGCTGGACGGCGTGACCTCCGGCGGCGAGACCAAGCCCGGCGCCCGCAGAACGTGCGGGGCGGGCTGCGCGCCGGGTTCCGGCCCGAGTCCCTCAACCGGTCGGCAAGATCGTGCTGTTCAAGCAGCTCACCCACCCTCGGCAGGCTGCTCGCCGCCCATGAACACAAGTTCTTCACCGAGGCAGTGACCTGGTGCATCGAGTCCTTCGGCCCGTGTGCCATCGAACTGGCAAGATCCTGGCCCGCGCATCCTCGGCGACCTGACCGCAGGCCACCTCCCGGCCGTCCGGCACGGCAGCTCAGCCACTTCCCTCACCCGCCGCTACCGGCGGCTGCGGCACAGTCAGATCTGAGGCATCCATTGGACCTGGCACAACCGGCAGGGCATGGACCCGTGGATCAACGCCGGCCCACAATGGCCCAGCTTCAAGCCTCCCGGTCGGCGCGCTGCCTTGGTGCCGGTCGCGGACGGCCGTTCGCAACCGGCGTGCGGCGACGGCGCCGCGGCGCGGTCAGGGAGCTGAGTCGCAGGGCGTACGCCGCGGTGGCTAGCTCGGCGACGCCGTTCGGGTCAGATAGCGAACGACCGGTAAGCTTCTGAAGGCGCCGGAGCCGGTAGCGAACCGTGTTGGGGTGACAGTA
The DNA here is from genome assembly GCA_030045295.1 of Streptosporangiaceae bacterium. Next base: position 2,111 of record JASIGD010000306.1, on the reverse strand, counting down.
GAGCACGCCGGCGGCGAGCTTGGCGGAGCCGGCGTGATCGAGATAAGCGTTGAGGGTGTCCAGCAGGGTGGCGCGGTCATCGGACGAGAGCTCGAGTACCGCACCGAGGACCTGGCTCGCCAGGCGCCGGCCTTCACCGGGCTCGCAGGCCATGAGGGCGGCAAGAGGGCTGGGATCGAACATGCGGACCTCGGCCCGCCCGGCGGGGAGGGCAGCGAGCGCGGTCCGGGCCAGCTGCAGGGCGCGGGGAGTGTCGGCCAGCGACCGGTACGGCGGGCTGACGCCGGTGCGGGCGCTGGCCACGTCGCGCAGCACGGCCAGCACGGCGTCCCGCTGATCGGTGCGCAGGGAGACGACGCCCAGTTGCAGCGCGGGCGTGAGCCGCCAGCCCGAGACGATCCCGCGGGCGGCGAGCCTGCGCTCGATGCCAGGCAGGCTCTCCTCGGCCAGGCCCCGGGTATCTGCGGCCACGACCACCAGAAGTGCGTCCGGGGACAGGCCGAGCAACGCGGCTGCCTCCCACGGCACGGCCTCCGGGCCGGGATGGCCGGTGAGCAGCGCCTCCACCAGGGCGGAGCGGCGCCGCTGCTGGGCGAGCAGCAGCTCGGCAGTCGCGGCCCGGTACGCCTCGGTGAGGGCCAGGGCGTGCTCGTCGGTCAGCTGCCAGATCATGCTGGCCGCGGCAAGCAGAGCGTCCGCCGCGGCCGCCCTGGCACCACGGCGGGACTCCTCGACCAGTGCGTCCCACAGCGTGGCGAAGCTGATCCGGTAGCACTGCAGCACCTCAGGCAGCGGCACTCCCTGATGGGCGCGGCGGCGGCCGGTCTCCTGCGGCGCGGCCAGGTCGAGGGCAGCCTGTGGGTGGCCGATGGCAGTGACGATGGACCGCAAGTTGTGCGCGACGGAACGGTGCAGGTCCTCGAGCGGGACGAGCTTATCGCGCCGGTAGAGCGGGATGCGCTCGAGGACCGCGGCGTAAGCGTCATCGATCAGCTGGGACAGCCGGGCCTCGGCACGGGCGGTCAGGTCGGCCAGCGCGGCACGGCTTCCCCGGCCTCCGGCGCCGACCGGGGATAGCGCAGCAGCCCGGACACCAGCATACGGCTGCGCGCCATCCTCGCCTCTGCCCGCCGCGGCAGGAACCGCCGCACCGGCCACACGCTCCGGATCCGGCGGGCTCGCGGCCTGCGCGCTCATCGATTCACCTCACCGGTCCCGGTACGGCTATGCAGCCCGCGCACACCTGCGGGCCGACGCTGGACCGACCCGCAGGGCACGGACGTCGTTGCGGAGCCATTCCCTGGCGAAGGCAGACGAAACGCATAGGTTGGTGCACGCGCCGCCGACTTCACGCCGGGCTGCCGGACGCCGGGCCGATATAGGTCGCGGTACGCGAGGCACAGCACGATCAGGCCTCTTCGGGACGGGATAGGTAAGCCCGGCCGAGCACCAGACGCACGGGATGTACGGCCTCGTCCGCCACCCGCACCGGCCAGAGCTTTTCCGGTAGCCGGGTGCCTGCCGCCGTGCGGTAACTGTCGACTCTCAGCGCCAGCCTACGTGATGAGGATCATGCAGATTCCCGAGCGTTAACTGAACCGCCCGGGGTTCGTCAAGGCATCATCCACCAAGGCTTACTGACCTCAGAGGCCCTCGCTAAATAGCCGCCAGAGGCAGATGCCGACTTCGGCTCGCCGTCGGCGGTTAGACGCGGCCGTCAGGAAGGCAGGGACGGGACGGCCGGCTGACGGCGAATCCCCCGTGCAATCGCCCGCGCGGGTGAGGCGCGCAGGTCAGCGGTCGCCTAATGTCGCTGATCACGCTGTGATCCCGTCGAGGGAGGTTCCCCCTGTGCCTGATGCCCGCCAGACACTCACCCGGCACACGATCGAGATGGAACATCGCCATCCCGACTCGACAGGGGACTTCTCCGGGCTGCTGAACGCGGTCGCGACCGCCGTGAAGATGATCGCTAACCAGGTAAACAAGGGAGCCCTCGTCGGCGCGCTGGGCAGCGTCGGCATGGAGAACGTGCATGGCGAGGTCCAGAAGCGTCTCGATGTGATCAGCAACGAGATACTGGTCGGCGAGACCGAATGGGCGGGTCACCT
>JASIGD010000305.1 GCA_030045295.1 Streptosporangiaceae bacterium | reverse complement strand
CGCGGCCCGGCCAGCTGCGCAGCCCCGATCGCGACCACGGTGCGCGCCCGGCTGGCCGCAGCCGGGTCCAGGCAGCCGGCGTGCAGCGCCCGGCGGCCGAAGGCCTGGGCCTTCTCGCCGTCCCCGAGCAGTACGTAGGTAGCGGCCAGGCGGCTGGCGATCAGGGCGGCCAGCGGCTGGCTGTCCGGGTCGGTCTGCGCTTGCTCCAGCGCCTTGCTGAACCGCAGTTCCGACTCGACGAGCTGGCCCGCGGCAAAGGCCATGGTGCCCAGCACGCAGCCGCGCAGCGGAGAGGGTGCCGTGGCGTCCACGGCCCGGCGCAGGGCTGGGTCCGCGGGCTGCCCGGTCAGCATCAGGTGCAGCGCGGCGGTCAGCAGCCGCCGCTCCCGGTCGGCCCGGGCCGGGGACAGGTCCGAGGCCCACCGCAGGTGCGTGGCGGCCAGCGCCAGCTGGGCGGCCAGGTCTTCATCTGGGTGATCCAGCGCGGCCACCCGGTGCGCCCACGACGCCGACTCGCTGACCAGCAGCGCCGCGCGGGCGTGCAGCACGTGCCGCCGGGCCGCGCCGATGCCGGCGTAGATGGCGTCGCGGACCAGCGGCAGCCGGATCTCCACCGGGCAGGTCGGCTCTTCCGGCCACCAGGCCATCAGCCCGGAAGCCACCGCCGGCTCGATCGCCGCGCACGGCGAGCCGGCCTCCGCGGCCAGGCCCAGCTGGGCCAGCGGCACCCGCAGGTTCAGCACCGCCAGCATCTCCACGATCGCCCGCGTCTCAGCCGGCAGCACCCGCAGGTACTCCCCGACAGCCGCGGCCACCGACCGGGGCGGCGCGAGCCGCCCCGGAGCCCCGGGATCGGCGATCGGGGCGTCGGCCGGGACCAACGCGCCGACGGCCACGGCCGCCTGCGGGCAGCCGCGGGACCGGTGTTCCCCCGTCGTTCCGGTGCGCATGGTCTGCCCTGCCCTACGTGAATTCGTGCGCTTGCTTGCCGGGCTGTTCGGTGGCCGTGCCGAGAACGCGGCTGAGCCGGACCAGGTCGATGTTGAGCGGGGCGGCGTTATCGGGCTGGTGCAGGTGGATCCGGGTCCCGCCGACCTCAGCGGTACAGGTGACCCGCAGCCCGTGCGTCCGGGGTCCGATGAACAGCCGGTAGCCGACCAACCGCGGCGGTTCGAACGCGGTCACCTCGCCGCTGGCCGCGACCTCGATCCCGTCGACATTTGCGGTGAGGGGAAAGTCGGCTCCGCTGCTGCCGGACGGATCCGGGCCGACGGCAGATACATCAGGCAGCCAGTCGCCCAGGCGCGAGGGATCGGCCAGGTGGTCGAACACGGCCCTGACCGGGCTGGGGGACGTTACGTAAAGGTCCATCCGGCTGCTTTCTACGCTCTGCCTCTTTGTGCTGGGCGGCCACTTCCCGGCGGGATTGCGACCATCTAAGCTGGGCGCGAGGCAGGGAACCAGACGTTTTTTGCGGCGTTGGTGCGGCAAAGGTGCGGCAGAGTTGCGGCGGCGGTGCAGCAGCCGACAGGCGGCGGCGCCAGGGGGCCGAAGGCTGGAGGCGCGGATGCCGAATCTGCGCGGGTTCCGCGAGGCGGTGAGGAAGCACCGCCGGGCAGTCGGACATACCCAGCAGCAGCTTGCGCGGTCGATCGGGCTGCACCCGGACGTGCTCAGCCATAAGCTCAACGGCCGCGACAACGCCGTGCTGACCACGCCGGACGTGATCGGCATCATCGTGACGCTGGCCAGCTGGGGCGCGCTGGTCACCCGGGAGGACGTCTATGCGCTGCTCGACCTGGTCGAAGTGCCGCCGCACGCTATCCCCGACGCGGCCTGGTCGCAGCCACCGCTTGCCACCTTGCGAGCCGGCCACCACGATGCCGTAGTGAGCCGGGCGGTGTCATATTCCTCTGCGCGGACCCGGGCCGCCGCGCCGGAAGAGCCCGTCGCGCCCGCGCCGATAGCTGCGGCGAGGGACGAGGAACCCACGTATCCGCGGGTGGTGGCGGACGCGGCCGCCCCCCCGCGGCTCCGGGTGACGCCCGCACCGCTGCCGGCTCCGGCCACCCCGCTGATCGGCCGGGAGCGTGAGCGCGCAGAGGTGGCGGCGGCGATAGCGGTATCCCGGCTCGTCACCCTCACCGGGACCGGCGGTACCGGGAAGACCAGGCTGGCCCTGCAGATGGCCCACGATCTCGCGGGTGACTTCGCCGGCGGCGTGGCCTTCGTCGATCTGGCGCCGGTCCGTAATCCCGCGTTGTTCGCCACGACCGTGGCGCGGTCACTGGGCCTGGCGCCGACGTCGGCGGAGGCGGCCGAGGCTTACCTCGCCGAAGCGCTGCGCGACCGTGAGCTGCTGCTCGTCGTGGACAACCTGGAGCACCTGCTCGACGAGACGGCGCTGCTGGCCCGGATGCTGGTGGCCGCCCCGGCGTTGCGGGTGATGGCCACCAGCCGGATACCGCTGCGCTTGTACGGGGAGCACACGGTGCGGGTCCCGCCGCTGCACCTGCCGGGCGAAGGCGGCACCGGAACCACCGTGGCCGACAGCGAAGCGGTCCGGCTGTTCATCGCCCGGGCGCGGGCGGTCCGCCCCGACTTTGCTCCGCAGGTCGACGACCTGGCCGCCGTGGGCGAGATCTGCACTGCCCTGGACGGTCTGCCGCTGGCCATCGAGCTGGCCGCGGCCAGGATCCGGCTCTACTCGCCGGGGGCCCTGCTGCCGTTGCTGCGGTCCCGTCTGGCGCTGCTTACTGGGGGTCCGCGCGACCTGCCGCAGCGGCAGCAGACGCTGCAGGCGGCGCTGGACTGGAGCCACGCGCTACTTTCTCGCGATGCGCAGCAGCTGTTCGCCCGCCTGGGAGTGTTCGCCGGACCATTCGACGCCGCGGCCGCGGCCGCGGTCAGCGCCGAGCGCGATCCGGCCAGGACGCTGGAGCACCTGGCCGACCTGGCCGACCAGAGCCTCCTTGAAGTCACCGCAGGCGACACGCCGGGTTTCCAGATGCTGCAGACCTTGCGGGAGTACGCGCTGGCCCGGCTGGCCGAGACCGGGGAACAGGACATCGTCCGGCGTCGGCACCTGGCGCATTACCTGGGCGTGGCGCTGGCCGCCCGCCAGGAGCTGGACGGATCCAGGCAAGCCGAGTCGCTGGACCAGATGGAGACGGCCTACCCGAATATGCGGGCGGCGCTGGAATTCGCGGGGCATCGGGCCGAGCGCGACAGCACGTGCCTCGACGAGGGGCTGGCGCTGGCCGCCGCGCTCAGCCCGCTCTGGCAGCGGCGCGGGTCGCTCGCCGAGGGCGTGCTGCAGCTCGACCGGCTGCTGGCCCTGGACGATGCGCAGCAGCGCCCGAGTCCCCCGCAGATCCGGGCCTCCGCCGTGCTGGCGTCCTGCACACTGGCTTGCTTCCAAGGTGACTACGCGCGGGCGGTGGAGCTGGCCCGGCAGGGCATCGAGCTGTGCGCGCCACTGGGCGACCACCAGGGTCTGGCCCAGGCGCACCGCTTCCTCGGCGAGGTGGCACTGGGCCGGGGCGACCTGGCCGCGGCCGCGCCGCATTTCGAGCGTGAACTGGCCGAGGCGTCGCAGGGCGATGACCTGTCCTGGCAGGCGCACGCGTATAACATGCTCGGTCAGACCGCCCGTCTCCAGGGCGAGTTCCGCCGGGCCAGCTCGCTGCTCTGGCAGGCGATGAAGTTGTTCCGGGCGGCCGGCGATCCCGACGCAAGCGTGATCCTGAGCAGCCTCGGCGAGGTCGCGCGGGACGCCGGGCGGCCCAGTCAGGCTCGGCGGCTGTTCGGTGCGGCGCTGCGCCGCCACGCCGCTCTCGGGAACAAGCGCCACATGGCTTACGAACTGGAAGGATTTGCCGCCGCTGCGGGCCTGGAGCACGCCGGGCGGCAGGCCCTGGTGTACCTCGGCGCGGCGCAGGTGCTCCGGGAGGAAACCGGCGGCCCGTTGCCTCCCGTGGAGCAGGCGATTCTCGACCGGATCCTCGAGCCGGCCGTGGCCGCGCTTTCGGTTCTGGAGCGCCAGGAGGCGTTGAGCCAGGGTCGGAACCAGCGGCTGTCGACCACGATCGCCCAAGCCCTGGCCCAGGTACCGCCTAACCGGCCGGCCTGAAGGCCGGGCCGCTCTGGGCGGTCCGCTCCAGACCAGGGCGATGCCCGCGAAGAGGGACGACGAGCGCGCTCAGGTAGGCGCCGGGGCTATCCCGGACGGCCGCGGACGCTGGCCACGGCGGCGCGGATCAGGTCGGGAAGGGCGGGATCGGCCGGCGGCTTATCTGGCCCCAGGTCGTCGGCGGACAGCCAGCCGTAGGCGTCGGTCGTGGCCTGCTCCCACGCGTCCAGGCCGTCGAGAGTCACGTCGGCGGATTCGATGAGCACGGCGTAGAACGTCTGGCCCTGGATGATGTGGTACCCGGCCCAGGAGAACTCGACCGTGTTCTGGGCGATCGGCTCGCCCAGCCGGTCCGGTTCGATCGAGATGCCGACCTCTTCTCGCAGCTCGCGGGCGGCCGCCTCGCGCAGCGACTCCCCTGGTTCAGCGCCGCCGCCGACGGTGAACCAGAAGGGCGCGTCGGGGCGGCGAGGATCCCAGCCGTGCAGCAGCAGGACGCGCCCTTGGGGGTCGACCGGCAGCACCCGGGCGGTCTGCCTGCGCCAGGGGGGCAAGCGCCGGGCCTACTCGACGATCTTGGAGATAGGGATCTCCAGGATGTCCTGCGCGCCGGCCGCCTTCAGGGCGGGGATCAGCGTGTTGACGCCGCGCTTGGGGACGACGGTCTCGACGGCGTTCATGTTCTCGCGCGCCAGCTTGGTGATCGTCGGCGAGGACAGCGCGGGCAGCATGTCGGTTACCGCGGCGAGCCGGCTGGCCGATACGTTCAGCTTCAGCAGGACGTTGCCACGGGCCTGGATCGCGCCGCGCAGCAGCAGGGCGATGTCCTCCATGGCGGCGCGCTTTCGCGGGTCGGCGTACGCCGGCGCGGACGCGATCAGCTCCGTGTAGCTGGTCAGCAGCGTCTCCAGTATCCGCAGGCCGTTCTTGCGCAGGGACGAGCCGGTCTCGGTGAGGTCGACGATGGCGTCCACGATGTCGGGCACCTTGGCCTCGGTCGCGCCGTAGGACGGTATCACCATCGCCTTGACCCCGCGCGCGTCGAGGAAGCGCCTGGTGAGAGACGGAAACTCGGTCGAGATCCGGACCCCTTCCGGCAGGTCGGCGGCGGACCGCCAGGCCGCCGAGTCCGGCACCGCGAGCACCACCCGTACCGGCTGCGAGGTGGCCTTCGAGTACTGCAGCTCCCCCAGCGAGGCGACCTCGGCCTCGGTTTCCTCGATCCAGTCACGCCCGGTGATGCCGAGATCGAACAGCCCGCGCTCGAGGTACGACGGGATCTCCTGGGGGCGCAGGAACCGGACCCGGTCGATCCGAGGGTCGTCGATCGACGCGTGATAATCCCGGTCCGATGACCGCCGCACGGTCAGGTCGGCCGCGTCAAACAGGTCAAGGGTGGCTCGCTCGAGCGAGCCTTTCGGCAGGACCAGTGAGAGCATGACGGTGCTAGGCCTCCACGGGGAGCGGCTCTTGGTTGGTGCGGCGGATGGAGCGGAGCAGGAGCGCCACTTCGAGGGCCGCTACCACGGCCTCCCAGCCCTTGTCTTCGTGACTTCCCGGCAGGCCGCACCGGTCGCGCGCCGACTCTACCGTGTCGCAGGTCAGCACGCCGTTCCCGACCGGCGTGCGGGCGTCGAGCGCGACCCGGGTGAGGCCGGCCGTCACCGAGTCGCAGACGTAGGTGAAGTGCGGTGTGCCACCGCGGATCACCGCGCCCAGGCACGCGACCGCGTCGTGATGCCGGGCCAGTTCGGCGGCCACGACCGGCAGCTCGACCGCGCCGGGCACCCGGAACACGAGCGGGTCGGGGATGCCGCACGCCACGGCCGCCGCGATCCCGCGC